>JASJGO010000030.1:0-11119 GCA_033791505.1 Cycloclasticus sp. | reverse complement strand
TGATAAATATGGTCGGGACAGTAGGATTTGAACCTACGACCACCAGCACCCCATGCTGGTGCGCTACCAGGCTGCGCTACGCCCCGATGGAAGCTGTATTATTTTAGAATTTCAAGAATTTCTTGCAATTCAGCTCTTATTTGCTGAATTTCAACCCTAACTTGAGAGTTGTCTTGCTGGGTATTATCCCCTGACAGGAGACTTCTCGCCCCACCAATTGTATAGCCATCTTCGTATAATAGACCACGAATCTGTCTAATCAATACGACGTCTTGTCGTTGGTAGTAGCGTCTATTACCACGACGTTTTACGGGCTCGAGCTGAGGGAATTCCTGTTCCCAATAACGCAATACGTGTGGTTTTACCGCGCATAACTCGCTTACTTCACCAATGGTAAAGTAGCGTTTTGCCGGTATAATCGGTAATTCGTTATTATGACTGGGTTCCAGCATATGCTTCCACTCGTTCCTTTAGTTTTTGACCTGTACGTAGCGTCACCACTCTTCTAGCAGAGATAGATACATCCTCGCCTGTTTTCGGGTTTCTACCAGGCCGCGGGGCTTTATCTTTTAGTTCAAAGTTGCCAAAGCCCGAAATTTTTACTTGCTCACCTGTCTCTAAAGAGTTTTTAATTATTTCAAACATTTGTTCAACTATTTCTTTGGCTTCACGTTTATTGAGGCCTAACTCATCAAATAGTTGTTCGGTTAAATCAGCTTTTGTTAATGACATTTTTTTATTCTCGTAGCTGAGCGTTAAATAGTGTTTTTAAATTTTTGAGTAGCTCAGTAATGAGCTCTTCAATCTCTGGTTCCGTTAGTGTCTTAGAATTATCCTGTAAAATCAAGCCTAAAGCGACACTTTTTCTACTCGTTTCTATACCTTTTCCCTGGTATATATCAAAAACAACGACTTCTTTAACGATTCCTTGTTGCTGGTAAATATAGTCGATGATTTCATTTACGTGCAGCTTTTCATCAACAATGAGCGCTAAATCACGTCTGACGGATGGATATTTTGAAATTTGCTCGAAAACGGGAATCGTTCGGGTTTGAATTAATGCTTGTTTCAATTCCACCAGGTAAACGGGTTTTTTTATATCAAATTCACTTTCTAACGCCGGGTGAAGCAAACCTATAAAGCCAACCTGCTCACCTTCTTTATTAATTAACTCGGCCGTTTGCCCGGGGTGCAATGCTTCGTGACCGGCCTTTTTAAATTGATAATCTGATGTTGAACCATTCAGTGCAAGAATTGCCTCAACGTCGTGTTTTATATCGTAAAAATCTATTGCTCTAGAAGCTTCGCCCCATTGTTCGGGTCGCGCTCTACCGGTTGCGATCATTGATAACATTTGATCTTGCTGCAGCTGCCCGTCTTTTATCGTAAATTTTAATCCTGTTTCAAAAAAGCGAACCGTTTCCTCGTTTCGTTTCAGATTGCCATCAACCGCTTTAAGCATGCCTGCCCACAGGGTCGTGCGCATAACAGACAGGTCTGATGAAATTGGGTTTTTGAGACGATATAATTCATCGTTAGGAGTAAGGCTTTTTAAAGCAGACTCGTCGGTAAAACTATATGTAATCGCTTCCTGATACCCCAGATCAACCAATAAGTCCTTTATTCTATCAATGGGTTGTATTTTTTCTTCTACAGACACTAATGAACCCGAAATAGATAAGCTATTTTGCGGTAAATTATCATAGCCGTACAAACGAGCGACCTCTTCAATTAAATCTGCCTCTATTGCAATATCAAAGCGGTAACTAGGGGCCGTAATAAGCCATTCATTAGGCGATTTTTCAACTTGCATACCTAGTGCAACAAAATACGCTTCGATGCTCTCAGCGGCCAGCTCAATACCCAGCACTCGTTTGATTCTTTCTAATCGTAGAGGGATTTTATGGCCTACAGGTAATGACTCGCCTGAAGATACATCGGTCAATGGGCCTAGCTGCCCACCTGCTATTGATATTAACAATTCGACTGCGCGATCCAGAGCACGATAGCACAGCTCGGGGTCTACACCTCTTTCAAACCGATGCGATGCATCGGTGTGAAGGCCAAATTTTCTAGACTTTCCAGCAATCGATAAGGGAGAGAAAAAAGCACACTCTAGAAAGATATCTGTTGTTTCATCATTAACTGACGACGACTCACCACCCATAACACCGGCAAATGCGAGTACTTGTTTGCTATCTGCTATTACCAGCACGTCTTCGTCTAGTTCAATAGTTTGCCCATTTAGCAGCGTTAATGGCTCGTTGGCGCTAGCTCGGCGAACAATAATATCGCCGTCTATTTTATCCAGATCAAACGCGTGTAGCGGTTGACCTAGTTCCAAAAGCACATAATTTGTTACGTCGACGAGTGGCCCTAAGCTTCTCTGACCACAGCGTCTTAATTTTTCCTGCATCCAGATCGGTGTTTGTGACGTTCTATCTATACCTTTTATTACTCGACCTAAGTAGCGAGGGCAATCTTCTACTGCCTCTACGATAACGTTTTGAGTGATATCCAGGCTTGCCTCAGGAACAACGGGCTTCGTATTGATCAGCGGTAGACCAGTGAAACAGGAAACTTCGCGTGCGACACCTTCAACACTCAGGCAATCAGCACGATTTGGCGTTAGGTCTACTTCAATAATACTGTCGTCTAATTTCAAATAATCACGAATATCAACGCCGATTGGCGCATCAGCGGGTAACTCCATCAGGCCATCGGCGCTATCTGCCAGGCCTAATTCTTGCTCGGAGCACAGCATACCATTGGATGGTTCGCCGCGAAGTTTAGACGGTTTTATTTTAAAATCACCGGGTAAAACAGCGCCCACGATAGCGACCGGAATACGTAAGCTAGTGCGCACATTGCTCGCACCACAAACGATATCTAACGGCTCCGCGTTACCAATAGAAACCTTACACAGGCTTAATTTATCGGCATTTGGGTGTTGCTCTACGGACAGAACCTCGCCCACTACAACGCCGGAAAAAACAGCCGCTGCGGTTGACACTGAGTCTACCTCAAGACCGGCCATCGTTAACTTTTCGGATAACTCATCAGTAGTTATTGAGTAATCGACGAATTCTTTAAGCCATGCTTCATTCACTAACATTTTGAATACCTATCCAGCTTAATTAAATTGTCTTAAAAACTTAAGATCATTTTCAAAGAACAGACGTAAATCATTTATTTTATAGCGAAGCATCGTTAGTCGTTCTACACCCATACCAAAAGCGAATCCGGTAAATTCATCTGGATTTATCTTCAGGTGGTTAAACACTTCAGGGTGGATCATTCCACAACCAAGAACCTCTAACCAGCCTGTTTGCCCGCAGACCCGACAGCCTGAGCCCGCACACATAACACATTCGATATCCACCTCTGCGGATGGTTCTGTAAAGGGAAAATAAGAAGGCCTGAATCTTACTTTCACATCTTTTTCAAAAAACGCCTTTAGGAATTCGCTGATGACACCTTTTAAATCGGCGAAGTTGACATTCTTATCGACTACAAAGCCTTCGACCTGATGAAACATCGGCGTATGCGTTAAATCAGAATCACAGCGGTAAACACGACCAGGGGCGATGACTTTTAACGGTGGCTGTTGATTTTCCATCACCCGTATTTGTACCGGGGAAGTGTGCGTTCGAAGCAAGGTGCGCTCATCAAAATAAAACGTATCGTGCATCGCACGCGCAGGGTGATGAGCCGGGATATTAAGCGCTTCGAAGTTATGAAAATCGTCTTCCACTTCTGGGCCCATCGCGACTTCAAAACCAATTCGATTAAAAATCTGCTCTATGCGCCGCATCGTTCGTGTAACCGGATGCACACCACCGATGGCCTGTCCGCGACCAGGCAGCGTCACGTCAATCGTTTCTTCAATCAGTCGTCTATTCAGTAATTCACTTTCAAGCTGACTCTTACGCTGCTCTAATAACAGTTGGAATTGCTGTTTAGCGTGGTTGATAGTGGCCCCGACTTTTGGTCTTTCTTCTGCAGAAAGGCTGCCTAGCATTTTCATTTGGCGGGTAAACACGCCCTTTTTACCGAGATAAGAAACACGAATTTCTTCCACTACGGCTAAAGTGTCCGCTTGCACTAATTCTTTTTCAGCCTGTTCAACGATGTTTTCTAAAGAATTTTCCACGTTATTGTCTTTTATGCTTGGCTCAAATAAATAAGGGAAAGATCATTCGACCTTTCCCTCACGACTAATATCTGAATTGCTAATGGTTGCTTAAGCAAATTCAAGAGTCATTACACTCTAAAACGATATTGTTGTTATAGCTTAGATTTTGCGGTCGTTACTAACTGCGAAAATGCGTCTTTATCGAACACAGCAATATCAGCCAGTACTTTTCTGTCTAAACCGATCGACGCTTTTTTAAGGCCGTTCATGAAACGACTGTACGACAGACCGAAACTACGAGCGCCGGCATTAATGCGCGCAATCCATAACGCACGGAATTGACGTTTTCTTTGACGACGATCTCGATAAGCGTATTGACCCGCTTTGATAACTGCTTGCTTGGCAACACGATAAATTCGACTACGAGCGCCATAATATCCTTTAGCCTGCTTTAATACTTTTTTGTGTCTTGCTCTCGCAACTACACCACGTTTTACTCTAGGCATTTCTTTTCCTCAATAACTCTAAAATTAGCTGTAAGGCAACATCCGCGTTGCACTTTTCATATCTGACGCATGAAGCACTGAAGCTTTGCGCAATTGACGTTTACGTTTAGTGGTTTTTTTGGTCAAAATATGACGCAAATGAGCTTGCTTACATTTAAAAGCGCCTGAACCTGTTCTTTTGAAACGTTTGGCTGCTCCACTGTTTGACTTCATCTTGGGCATTACAATACTCCGTTAATTAATTTTTCTTCGGTGCCATTACCATGACCATCTGGCGACCTTCAAACTTTGGCCGCTGTTCGACCAATGCTAATTCATCTAAATCTTTCTCTATCCGCTTCAGCAATTCCATACCCAACTCTCTATGGGCCATTTCTCTGCCACGAAAACGCACAGTGATTTTGGTTTTGTCGCCATTTTCTAAAAATGAGCGAAGATTACGCAATTTTACATTGTAATCACCAATATCAGTTCCAGGTCGGAACTTAATTTCCTTAACCTGAACAATTTTTTGCTTTTTCCTTGTTGCCTGTAATTTCTTACTGGCTTCAAATCTAAATTTACCGTAATCCATAATCTGAACTACAGGAGGTGAAGCCGTTGGTGACACCTCTACTAGATCTAATTCCACTTCAGCCGCTGAGCTCATCGCTTGTTCTAGAGTTACTACGCCTATTTTCTCACCTTCATGATTAATAAGCCTTACGTTCTGCGCCGTTATATCTTCGTTAATTCTTACTTTTTTTGTTGCGATTTTACAATCTCCAAAATATAAAAATCCTTAAGGCTCTAATTTATTACGCTCGGCTACATTTTTTGCCAATAGCGTAATAAAGTCCTCAGGAGTGAAATTACCCATGTCTTTTCCACTTAAAGTACGTACTGCTAATTCGTTATTGTTGACTTCTTTTTCGCCAACGACAACGAGATATGGAATACGCTTTAAAGTATGCTCGCGAATTTTAAAGCCGATCTTCTCATTTCTCAAGTCTATTTTGACTCTTATGCCTTGTTTTTGAAGGTTTTTTGCAATTAACGCTATATATTCGTCACTTTTGTCGGTTATCGACATCAAAATGACTTGCGTCGGCGCTAACCAAACTGGAAATTTACCGGCGTATTCTTCGATCAAAATCCCGATAAATCGCTCGAGTGAACCTAAAATTGCTCGGTGAAGCATCACCGGCGATTGTTTTGAGCCATCTTCGGCAATATATTGCGCATCGAGACGATCTGGCATGGAAAAATCCACCTGAATGGTTCCGCACTGCCAAACTCGATCCAAACAATCTTTCAATGAGAATTCAATTTTTGGTCCGTAAAAAGCACCTTCACCTGGTTGCAAATCCCACTGCAGGTTTTTTGCATTCAGTGCGTCTTCCAGTGCTTTTTCTGATTTATCCCAAACCTCATCAGAACCTACGCGCTTTTCAGGTCGAGTTGATAGCTTGATGATAATGTCGGTAAACCCAAAATCGGCGTATACCTCGTGCAGAAGATCAATAAACGAAGATACTTCTGATTGAATCTGGTTTTCAGTGCAAAAAATATGCGCATCGTCCTGAATAAAGTTTCTTAAACGCATCAAGCCATGCAAGGTACCCGATGGTTCGTTGCGGTGACAGGAACCAAATTCGGCCATTCTTAACGGCAAATCGCGGTAACTTTTCAAGCCCTGGTTATAAATTTGCACATGGCAAGGGCAGTTCATTGGCTTAACGGCGTATTCACGGCTTTCAGAGTCAACGGTGAACATATCATCGCGAAACTTATCCCAATGACCCGATTTCTGCCAAAGGCTTTTGTCGACTAATTGAGGCGTACGAACTTCTACGTAGTTATTTATTTCTAGTTTTGAACGAATATACTGCTCAATTGTGCGGTAGATACTTAAACCCGCGTCGTGCCAGAAAATCATCCCAGGTGCTTCTTCTTGAATGTGGAACAAGTCGAGTGATTTAGCTATTTTTCTATGGTCACGTTTTTCTGCCTCTTCGATACCGTGCAGATATTTCTTCAGCGCTTTCTTGTCGCCCCAGGCCGTGCCATAAATGCGTTGAAGCATTTCATTGTTCGAATCACCGCGCCAGTACGCCCCAGCAATTTTTGTTAGCTTAAAGGCCTTTAAACTAGCCGTATTGGGAACGTGTGGCCCCCTGCAAAGATCGGTAAATTCTCCCTGACGGTAAAGAGACAATACTTCGTCAGAAGGAATGCTTTCAATAATTTGCGCTTTGTATTCTTCATCTTTCTCTCTGAAAAAGGCAACGGCGTCATCGCGTGAAATTTCAATCCGCTCGAGCGGAATTTCTTGCTCTACCAGCTCCGACATTCTTTTTTCAATCAACTCGATATCAACTGGCGTAAAAGCGCGCTCAAATGCGAAGTCGTAAAAAAAGCCGTTATCGATAACCGGGCCAATCGTCACTTGCGCCGTTGGGAATAGTTGCTTAACTGCCTGCGCTAAAAGATGGGCTGCAGAGTGACGGATTACGTCAATACCCTCTTCGTCTCTCGATGTAACAATAGATAGGCTTGCATCGTTTTCAATCAGATAAGAGCCATCGACCAGCACGTCGTTCACTCGACCCGCCAGAGTTGCTTTCGCCAGCCCAGCGCCTATATCCGCAGCAACGTCAAGTACGCTCACCGCTTGCGCGAATTCACGCTGGCTTCCATCGGGTAGTGTTATGACTGGCAAGTTAAACCTTTAAATTAAAAGTTGAGAGTAATGGGTCGTTTATTATTCAGTATGCTTGGTAGGCACGAGTGGATTCGAACCACCGACCTCATCCATGTCAAGGATGCGCTCTAACCAACTGAGCTACGCGCCTTCAAGTCAAGCAACTTAAGACCGGGCATTGTACTTAAACTTAATCCTTTAGTGAAGCCTTCTAAGGAAGTTAAGTTAATTTAGTAACTCTAAATAGCTACTAGCCGCTGTTGGATGCGGCAGACAAACCCTTGCCCTTTATCAAGCCCAAGCTTTTATCTTTTGTTTGCTAATAAGCAAAAAATTAACCGATCTAAAAAATCGCTTTATCCTTCTAAAATAAGCATCTCGCGCAGTTTATTAACCTCATCACGCACCGTTGCCGCCTGCTCAAACTCCAGGTCGCGCGAATGCTGGTACATTTTTGCTTCCAGGTCTTTAATTTTTTTTGCCATCTGCGCCGGTGAAAACGTCTGGTATTTTGCCTTATCTTCGGCTATCTGCTTTAGGTTACTTCGCTGCAAGCGCGTTGAGCCTTCCATAATATCGGTGACCTTTTTAATGATACCAACGGGCGTTATACCGTGGTCTTCATTATATTGTTGCTGCGTTATTCGTCGCCGATTCGTTTCGTCCATTGCCCGCTGCATGGAGCCGGTTATTTTATCGGCGTACAAAATCGCCATACCCTTTACGTTTCTGGCTGCTCGACCCATGGTTTGTATCATCGACACTTCTGATCGTAAAAAACCTTCTTTATCGGCGTCTAAAATAGCCACCAGCGATACTTCGGGAATATCCAGCCCCTCTCTTAATAAGTTGATACCAATGAGCACATCAAATACACCTAATCGAAGGTCACGAATAATTTCAACCCGTTCGACGGTCGCTATATCCGAGTGTAGATAACGCACCTTTATACCGTGCTCCATCATGTAGTCGGTGAGGTCTTCGGACATACGCTTGGTCAACGTGGTAACTAAAACGCGCTCTTCGAGCTTTACGCGCTTATTGATTTCTGACAATAAATCGTCCACCTGCGTGGTCGCTGGGCGCACTTCTATAATAGGGTCTAGCAAACCGGTTGGCCTAACGACCTGTTCTATGATCGCGCCGGAACGCGCTTTTTCGTATTGCGCCGGTGTCGCTGAAATAAACACGGTTTGCGGTGCTTTCGCTTCAAATTCTTCAAAACGCATCGGCCTGTTATCTAATGCCGACGGCAGCCTGAAGCCGTACTCAACCAGGGTTTCTTTTCGCGAACGGTCGCCCTTATACATTGCGCCAATTTGCGGCACGGTTACGTGCGACTCATCAATAAACAGCAAGGCGTTATCGGGCAAATAGTCGAACAGGGTCGGCGGTGCGTCGCCTGGGTTTCGACCCGACAGGTAACGCGAATAATTTTCGATGCCAGAACAGTAGCCAATTTCTCGCATCATTTCGATGTCGAATTTTGTGCGCTCTTCTAAACGTTGCGCCTCCACCAACTTATTTAATGAGCGGAGTTGTTCAAGGCGAATAGCCAGCTCTGCCATTATTTTATCAACCGCGCCGAGAATGGTTTCCCGTGGTGTAACGTAATGCGAAATTGGGAAAATGGTGTAACGGGGAATACGCTGAACGATTTCGCCCGTCAATGGGTCGAACAGCGATAATCGCTCAATCTCATCATCGAACAGTTCAACCCGCACCGCGTTTTGATCCGACTCGGCGGGAAATATATCGATCACATCCCCTCTTACCCGGTAGGTCGCGCGGAGCAACTCAAGATCATTGCGCTTGTATTGCATTTCGGTTAATTGATGGATGATGTCGCGCTGACTAACCCGCTCGCCGCGTGACAAGTGCAAAATCATGCTGAAATATAACTCAGGGTCACCAAGGCCATAAATACACGACACACTGGCAACAATAACCGCGTCTTTGCGCTCCATCAGGGCTTTTGTCGCCGACAGCCGCATTTGTTGTATATGCTCGTTCAACGAGGCATCCTTATCAATAAAGGTATCCGACGCGGGCATATAGGCTTCCGGCTGATAGTAATCGTAATACGAAACAAAATATTCGACCGCGTTATCCGGTAAAAACTCTTTTAACTCACCGTACAGCTGGGCTGCCAGCGTTTTATTATGCACCAATACCAGCGCGGGACGCTGCAACTCTACGATAGTATTCACCATGGTAAACGTTTTACCAGACCCCGTTACACCTAATAAAGTTTGATGCGACTCGCCGTCCCGTATACCTTCGACCAGCGCTTTAATCGCCGCTGGCTGGTCACCGGCTGGTTTAAAAGGTGAATCAATTTCGAATTTTTTATTCATAGGGATTTTGCATACACGCCGCATCAAGTAGAATGCACGGCTAAACGTCATTAACCGTTAATTTTATTCTAAAAACACGGCCTACACCCAATTTTGAGTGATTTTTATTTAAAGGGATAACATACAAATTATGAACATTAAACTGTCACAACGCGTACAAAGTATAAAGCCTTCACCCACCTTAGCCGTTACAGCTAGAGCCGCAGCGTTACGCGCAGCCGGCCAGGACATCATTGGCCTCGGCGCAGGCGAGCCAGACTTTGACACCCCTGAACATATTAAACAGGCAGCCAGAGACGCCATTAACAACGGTAAAACAAAATACACCGCGGTAGATGGCACGGTTGAACTCAAAAAAGCGATTATTAACAAGTTTAAAAAAGATAATCAATTATCCTACGAACTGGATCAGATTTTGGTGTCTTGCGGCGGCAAGCAGAGCTTCTTTAATATGGCACAGGCCTTTTTAGAAGAAGGCGACGAGGTTGTCATTGCTGCGCCTTATTGGGTTTCGTACCCCGATATGTGCCTATTGGCCGACGCCACGCCCGTGATTATTCTAGCCGGACAAGACCAGGCGTTTAAAATCACCCCTGAACAGCTAGAAGCCGCGATCACAGAAAAAACCAAAGTGGTCGTGCTCAACAGCCCATCAAACCCTAGCGGCAAAGCGTATACCCGCGCAGAATTTGTAGCACTCGGTGCCGTGCTAAAAAAATACCCGGACATTCTAATCGCCACCGACGATATGTACGAACACATCCTCTGGTGCGACGAACCGTTCAGCAACATCGTTATGGCCTGCCCAGAACTATACGATCAAACCATCGTATTGAATGGCGTATCTAAAGCCTATTCAATGACTGGATGGCGCATTGGTTACGCCGCCGGACCAGCCGTTTTGATAAAAGCGATGAAGAAGATTAAATCGCAAAGCACATCAAACCCAACGTCTATTTCGCAATACGCCGCACAAGCCGCTTTAGAGGGCGACCAATCATGCATCGGCGAGATGCTGATCGCCTTTAAAGACCGTCACGACTACGTCGTTGAAAAACTGAATGCAATTGATGGCATTAGCTGTATCGCGTCAGACGGCACGTTCTACTGCTTCCCAGACTTCAGTGCGATTCTTGATCGGATGGACAACATCAACAACGATGTTGAATTGGCTGAATATATCCTAGAAAAAGCCGGCGTTGCACTGGTACCAGGGTCAGCCTTTGGACTGGAAGGCCATATGCGTATATCAATTGCCACCAGCATGGATAATTTAGTAAACGCAATGGAAAGAATCGCGAATCTACTGAACGAAAAATAATTAACCGATAAGGTCGATTATCTATTGACCATAACGGCCTCGTTTCGTAAGATACGCGACCTAAACAATTCCTCTGTAGCTCAGTTGGTAGAGCAAATGACTGTTAATCATTGGGTC
>JASJGO010000029.1:0-9855 GCA_033791505.1 Cycloclasticus sp. | reverse complement strand
CTTGCGAACCTTCGTATCACCACTATAATTACTAACAAATTGGAGAACTTTGTAGATGGATCGAAACATACAAAAAGGTTTTACGCTAATAGAACTACTGATTACCGTCGTGGTGATGGGCATTCTTGTGGCGCTAGCAGCACCTGCAATGAGCAAAATTTTGGACGGCAGGAAATTAAAAGGCGCCGCAGAAAACTTCCAGGTTGACCTTATGTTTATTAAAACAGAGGCCATAAAAAGAAACACTCCCGTCAGAATTCAATTTAATTTTGACACAGTTGACCTATCAAAATGGTGCTACGGTATGAAAGTTGATGCCGCTTGCGACTGTTTTACTGCAAATTCGTGTGAGATTGATGGCATAGAAAAAGTGGTCAATCGTGCTGATTATGGTGAGAACGTTCTCATCAAAAATGACGACGTTAATTTTGCAGCTGATCTTGTTTCTTTCACACCGTTACGTGGTCAGGCAAACCCAGGCTATGTAGAGTTTTCTTTAGCCGATGGCCGCGATATAAAAATTAACGTTAATTCCCGTGGAAGAGCAACCATCTGCTCCGATGATGGGCTTGGGTTCGAGGGCTGTTAACTATGCTTAATAAAAAACAAGCCGGCTTAACGCTGATAGAAATGATGATAGCCATGGTGCTAGGGCTATTTGTTACAGCCGTTATCATCACGGTATTTTCAACCAATGTTCGCTCCAGCACAGAAAACATCAAAATGATTCGTCTTAACCAGGAGCTTCGAGGAGTTATGACCTTAATGAGCGACGAATTAAAACGATCTGGGTATTCATCAGATCCCAGTGTGGGTGACTTTATCGAAGACTTTAATGTCTCGCCCACCTGCATTAGATATTCCTACGATGAAAACGGCGATGCTATACGAGATCCTGATGAACGATTTGGCTTTAAACTAGAAAACAACACCGTAAAGTGGACTGCAAGCGGCGGCGACCCAAATACCCCGCCTACTGCACCTGATTGTGGGAATGGTACATGGACCGATATAACAGACCCTAACCTTGCATCTATCACCACGCTTAATTTTGATCTCGGCGGCAGCGTCAATACTAATGGCCTCACCTCGCTAGATGCCTTAACAGCAACCACGGGCGTTAGCGTTTATAACGTAACGGTTACCCTAACGGGCACGACAGACCTGCCTCATAGTTCTGACGCGAACGACCCAAGACGCACCATGACAGAAACTGTTCGAATCAGAAATGAAGCGCCCAAATAATAAGGTTTAGCATGAACTCCTATAAAAATTCACCAACTTTTAAAACTCAACTAGGCGCTGCTACGCTCTTCATCTCGATTATGTTACTAATCGCTGTCACCTTAATTTCAATTTTTGCTGCACGAGTTGGGGTAATGGACCAACGAATTTCAGGCAATGAATTACGCCATAAAGTTGCTTTTGCTACTGCAGAAGCAGGACTAGAGCAGGCTGCGGCCTACCTTAATGCTAACCCCGTATTACATGATGGTAATGTGGCTAATGGTTGGGCAACATGTACTGGAAACACTACTATTTTTCCATGTAATCTAACCGACGCTGAAATGGTCTTTGCCTCTGTGGTTGTGGGTACAAGCATTACACCCTCGATAAACAACATATTGCCTTTAAGTGACAGCTTTCTAGTCAAAACAGCTACAAACATAATCGCCCTTGGCCAGGGCACAAGCGATGACGGTACGGGAGCAGCTCTTGCGCAAGTCGCCTTTGCAAAAACAAGCCTTTTAACACCTGGAGAAGTACCACCGCTAATGATTCCCTCAGGAAGTCTAAGTGGTAACTTTAATATTGTACCTAACCCAAACGGTGGCGGGCCAGGCGTACCTATTTCAGTTTGGGCTAAGGATACGATTGATACCTCTGGTGCTAATTGGAAAACATGTGACCACGGTGAATTTAAAGATGGTGGTGATGTTTGCATGGACACCAAGGGCGACGGTGTCTCTGGGGACAGCTGGAGCGGATGCAGCTGCTCAACTGAGCGAAGCAACTCAGGCAACGTGAACGCTGACATTGTTATGTATCCTGCAGCCGATTTTCCAGCCTCACCTTTTGTCTATCTCTTCGGTGATGACACTAGCGGGGATACGTTGGCAACTCTTAAGCCTGAGATTAAAGCACTGGCTGAGGAAACCGGTTTAGTTTTAGATGATTGCACTACTCTAAACTCAGCTTTTAACGGTCTTGTTGGCTCTGCATTAGTCTGGGTAACGGGTGACTGCCTCATCGGTAGCAACGTAAGTATTGGCAGTCGAGACAAACCAATCATTCTAGTCGTTGAAGGTGAGTTAAGAGTGAATGCAGGCGCCGAAGCATGGGGGATTTTAATGGGTTTAGATCAATTTGTACTTAATGGCGGCCCCGTTATTCATGGCTCGGCCATTTCAGAAATACCATCAGACCTTACCAACGGTAATTACTCCCAAGTTTATGACGAAAGCGTCTTTGATAATTTAAGGAACGATACAGTTAATACCCAAATTGCAAAAGTAGGTTATAGCTGGCGCAACTTCACTCCATAAAGATAAGGTATTGAGGTAACAATGATGATATATAAAACTAAACTCCAAGGTTTTAGCCTTATTGAAGTATTAATTGCCACGCTAGTACTCGGCATTGGCATATTGGCCGTTGCAAAATTGCAAGGCACATTAATACGAAATGGTTCAGATGCAAATCAACGTACGGTTGCAGCATCTATAGCACAAAAAAAAATAGATGACCTAAAGGCCTTTTCTATACTGAACTCCGGATACACGTGGGACCAAGCTCTCGCACTTTCAGGAAGCCTGCCACAGACAGAAGTTGCCTACACGCATATTACGGGTGATGCAGACCTGGCAACTTACACAGAAACTGGTGGGTTAATATTGCCTTCCTCCTCAATTACTGTTGGTCCTACAGTGTATAGCCTAAACTGGACTGTACAAGATTATTGGCATACGACTGCACTGTCCGCAGCTACAACAACTGAGCCATCTCCTGCTCCTGCCACATCTGATTTTAAAAAAGTGACGGTAACTGTCGGTTGGAGTAATGAGACTGGTGCTACACAGTACATTTCCTTAGATACGGTAGTTGACGCTTATGCTCCATCATTAACCGCATTATCAGATAATTCTCAAAATGGTGGTGAGCCACCTCATGCATTTTATACGCCCGAGGCCGCTCCTGATGTCATTGATATCTCTGTTGATCTTGGCACAGGAAAAAATCGCCAAACAAGTAAACCATTGCCAGATGCTCTAAAAACTGGATCCGACTCTAATACTATCGTCAACTTTGAAGTCATCACCTACAGTCCAAATGGCAGTGATTTTATAGCTGACCGCCAAGAAGAGTTTGTAACGGTAGATTGCAACTGCAATCTTTCGGCTTCATCCTCTTTAGCTTATCCGCCAGGGCATGTTGTGTGGGATGGTGTTGATCGTTACGATGCTGTCGGCCCACCTACAAGCAAGGCTACAGCAACACAAGTCAACAATGCCAATGCTGCCGATGATGTTTGCGTAACCTGTTGCCGGGATCACCACGATGATAACGCTTCCGCTATTAAATATGTGGCTGGAACAACCAGCGGTGACCATAGCCACTATCAAGCAAATGGAAGTGCCGCGTCGGCTGGTCAAGAATACATCGAGTCTTGCAGGTTAAAACGTGTTGATGGGATCTTACGAGTTTTTCAAGATTGGAGCTTAAAAGACATTACGGTTATGGAGCGCGCCAGTTTGACTGATGGGGCTCAATTACTAACAGATTATGTTGAATATCAAAAAGATTTTATCCTCCAAACAGTCGCTTCTGCTGGTACTGGCTTGCCCAAACCGCCATTAAGATCACCTGTTACCATGACACTCGGAGCTCAACAACAGTTAGAAGCACGAGGCATATACATAGATAATGTGTACGATTTGAACGGCACCGAAAACCCAACAACTTATTTAACTTACATACAAAGCGCTAGTAACACCGATAGACTGGAGATTATTCCTTTTGCTGAAGTTAACCTATCTTTATTAGCAGGCTGGACTTCGAGCAACGCGACAAATGTTAGCGTAACAAACGAAGATGTCGCCACCATTTCTGATCCCGTTAATGATTACTATGGTACATATAGCCGTGGTTGGGTTACCGCATTAGCTGAAGCCGCACCTGCAGCTGATATTACGGCGACAATACGTGATGATAATGATGGGCTAACTCAGATCGACTCAACACCCGGCCCAACCATCCTTAGCGATAGCATAGAAATTAATGTAGGCGCGAGCGCTGGGGCCACCACAATTTCTGGTGTCTATACCATTACCTTCCCATTAGGAAACACCAATACACCTACTATTACCATTTCAAGCGGAGCTTGCGTACTTCCAGGTGGTAACACATATAGCTGTTCCGTAGCAGGCCCCTGGACTGGAACTATCCAGTTAAATGTGGCCGTCACAACTGGACAGCCATCTAAGAGATGTACTGGCTCATCTACTGTTTATTCTGCTTCTGGATTAAGCACGGACACAACGTATAACTTCCCTTCCTTTGCTTGTAATTAAATTTAAAGCAGCCTAAACGTGCGCAAGAGGTAAACTAGCAAAGGTTAGGCGCATGATTGGAAAAGTCGTGTTGCTTTTGCCCACTTACACCATTAGATCGAATCATTTACATTTGTTTATTACTCTAATTTGTAAAGAATAATTAGATGTTTTTATGCAAGCGATAGCGAATAGATATCTTCGCTATTAAAGCGCGCTATACAGACTAACTGGGGTGATATAGGGGAGTCCATAGACCTTATCTAACAGGCTGTGGTGACTTTCCAATTTTTAGGAAATACATTAAATGAACCCTTTTAAAGCGAGCATGGTGGCTAATGCTTCTGAATATAAAGGATCAAGTTACTCACATCATGCACTAGCGGAAGCCGACAAATTATTTATTGGGCTGCCAAGTAATGGGCACGACATGCGATGCAAACGCTACAATGAATTATTTGATCGACTAGATAACCACCCAAAAAAAATCAAAAGTGCCTCCCTAGCTTATGAAGCTTAAGCTAGCACACACTTTCATAACAAAATCAGCACGTTAGACCAAAGAGCAGCGAGGCTCGGCACACATGGGGAACACAAAAAAGTGAACGTTAGAAAAATCAAGCTGACTAACACCTTAATTTCTTCTCCTCTCGTTTTTTGGAGCTTGTGCTCTCTTGCTGTTTTTCTCGTCTATTCCCCAGGTTGGTACGGCCCTTTTGTATTCGACGACCAACTCAATATTCTAGAAAACCCCAATGTACCCATCTATGAGTTAACCGAGCAAGAAATCACTCGCTCTGCCTTATCTAATGAAAGCGGCCCTTTAAAGCGCATCATCCCCGCCTTATCTTTTGGGCTGAATTATTATTTTGCCGACGGCTTTAAGTCTGTTCACTTCAAACTGACCAATATCGCGGTTCATTGCATCAATTCTGGTTTAGTTTTTTGGTTACTCACCTTACTTTGGCCCTGTATTGAACGAACCGCGTGGGCGAAACAAACTCGTTTATCCAATCCACGTATCGCGTTTGCCGTCAGTGGCACGCTGATCTGGGCCTTGCACGCTTTTTTATTGACCAGCGTGCTCTACGTCGTTCAGCGGATGACCAGCATGGCGACGATGTTTATGTTGATGGGCGCGTGTATTTATGTGGTGGGGCGCTTATCACTCGCTGAGCATAGCAGCAGGGGCTTAAGTTTAATGTGTTTAGGTCTAATCGCTGGTACCATATTGGGCGCAGCCTGTAAGGAAAACGCCATCTTATTACCGGTGTATATCGGCGCCTTAGAGCTCACCTTGCTCAGCCAATTGCCGTCTAGCCCTCAAACTGTTAAAAAAGTTCGTTATTTTTTCATTCTCTTTCTTGGTCTACCCATTCTAGCGGGCCTATTTTACTGGTATCAACACCCTGGGTTTATTACCGGTGGCTACGCTGGCCGACCCTTCACGTTTCTGGAGCGCGTTTTAACCGAGCCGCGTGTACTGTGGTTTTATATCAGTATGATTATTGTGCCTAATATTCAGACGATGGGTTTGTTCCACGATGATTTTCCACTCAGCTCAGATCTTTTTACTATTTGGACGACCCTGCCCAGTATTATTGGCATTATTGTTTTACTGGCTTTATCTATTATTTGGCGAAAACGCTTTCCTGTTTTTGCCTTTGCCGTCCTTTGGTTTCTCGTCGGCCACAGCCTTGAATCAACCGTTTTTCCCTTAGAAATAATCCATGAACACCGCAATTACTTGCCCGCCCTTGGCCCATTACTGGGTATAACGTATCTATTACTTTTTGCTTTAGCCGATAAGCTGCCGAATTTTTTGTGCATTACCCTTATTAGCATCATTGTGTTTTGTTTGGGCTTTGGTACGTTTAACCGCGCACAGTACTGGAGCAGCGAATCTGCTCTGATCGAAAGCCTGGCCCTTAACCACCCTAACTCGCCCAGCAGCCAATACTTACGCGGCGAAATTCTACGTAAACGCGAAAGGGATTTTGAGGCTTCTTACGCTTATTATTTACGCGCGGCCGAATTATCACCTAAAGAAGCGGGGTTTCTAATCAGTTTGAGTATGGTGACACCCGAGTCATTTGCTGAACTAGAAGGCAGGCTGAACGCCTTACAGTTAGCGCGCCCCGACTATATCGCGAACACTATTTTCGAGCAACCGATGGGCGCCTGGGGTATACGCGCGCTGGATGTGGCGATTAAATGCGTGATGACCGGTAATGAACGCTGTCTATCAAAGGCCGATGACGTGGCCAGCTGGCTGCAAGCCTTGATCGATAAACCCAGTGGCAAAACCGCGCACCGCTATTATTCATTGGTTCACTTATACGCCATACGGATGAAACAAGGTCGTTTTGCGGATGCTTTGTCGGTCGCGGATTTAGGCCTGGGTCTTAATAAACGCAATCCGCGTTTTGGCTTGATGCAGGCGCACGCCTTGATTGGTTTAAAGCGCCTGGATGATTCAGAAAAGTTATTGAATGATATCCAACAATCCCCCGCTGGTCGGGTAAGAAAATATGGCCATAGAGTTAAGCAGTTAAAAGGCGCTATTCAAGACATCCGCAAAAAAGAAAAGCTTTCCGTTCCCGCTGGATCTATAGATGATACGCAGGGCTACTAATATGAACCTCGTCTATCATCGCCGTTACGTGGTCAGGGTTGATATCTGGCAATATGCCGTGGCCTAAATTAAAGATATGCTGGTGTCCGTGACCATAATCGGCCAACACATCGCGCACTTTAGATCGAATGGTATCTGGGCTGGCGTACAAACTGCTTGGGTCCAGGTTTCCCTGTAACACGACTTTATCTTGCGTTAGCTCGCGCGCGAGTTTTAGATCCGTTGTCCAATCAACACCCAGGCCGTTATAACCTGCTTCGGCCATTGGTTTTAACCAAACACCCGCGCCTTTGGTAAACAACATTTTTGGAATTTCTGGGTTGCTGGCCTGTAATGCCTGAGCAATTTTCCGACTATAAGCGAGGGAAAACGTCTCGTAGTCTTTGGTCGATAAATTGCCACCCCAGGTATCAAACAGCATGACTATTTGTGCGCCGGCTTCTATTTGCGCCTGCAGATAAGAAATGACCGATTGGCAAACAATATCCAGTAAACGGTGCATCAACTCCGGCGTGTCGTACATCATTTTTTTAATTCGCGCGAAATTTTTGCTGCCACTTCCTTCGACCATATAGCAAGCTAAGGTCCATGGGCTGCCAGAAAAGCCAATTAAAGGCACTGTGCCGTTTAAACCTTTTTTGATCGTTGAAACGGCGTTCATCACGTACTGGAGCTCTTGATTGGGATCTGGAACAAACAGTTTATCTATATCCGCTTTTGTGCGTACGGTACGCTCAAACTTCGGCCCTTCTCCTTCTTCGAAATACAAACCTAGGCCCATCGCATCGGGAATGGTAAGGATATCTGAAAATAGAATCGCCGCGTCTAACGGATAGCGCTCGAGGGGTTGTAAAGTTACTTCGCAGGCTAGTTCTGCGTTTTTGCAAAGATCGAGAAAACTGCCCGCTTGCGCTCGAGTGGCGCGATATTCTGGTAAATAACGCCCCGCCTGGCGCATCATCCAGACCGGCGTACGCTCAGTTTTTTCACCGCGTAGGGTCCTGAGTATTAAATCGTTTATTGGTTTTGACATGACTAATAATCTACCGCTGAATTATGTGTTTATCTGCTTAAACGTCAAGGTAATCTAAGATACCTTGCGCGGCTTCTCGCCCTTCGTATACCGCGGTAACCACGAGGTCTGAGCCTCTGACCATATCACCACCAGCAAACACTTTTTTGTTGCTCGTTTGAAAGCCAAACTCGGCTTGTTCTGGCGCAACAACTCGGCCTTTTTCATCTAAATCGATGCCAAAGTCAGCAAACCACGGAGACGGGCTCGGCTGGAAACCAAACGCGATGATGATGTTGTCGGCCGCTACTATTTCTTCAGTTCCGGGAACGACCACTGGACTACGACGGCCACGTGCGTCTGGCTCACTCAGTTTTGTAGTCACTAATTTAATCCCTTCGACCTTGTCGGTACCGACAATTTCAATCGGTTGACGATTCCACAGAAAGTTAACGCCTTCTTCTTTTGCGTTCGTCACTTCTCGTTTTGAACCGGGCATATTTTCTTCATCACGACGGTAAGCACAGATCACTTCTGTGGCCCCTTGTCGTATGCCGGTACGGTTACAATCCATCGCGGTATCACCGCCACCCAACACGACGACGCGTTTATCTTTCATATCAATAAACTGGTCGCCCATGACGGTATTTACGCCTTCAAGATCCATCTCACGATTGATATTGGATACCAAGTACGGCAGCGCTTCGTAGACGCCATCGAGGTCTTCGCCAGGAAAGCCGCCTTTCATATAAGTGTAAGTTCCCATACCTAAAAAAACGGCGTCGTATTCATCGAGTAATTGCTGAAAAGGAATGTCTTTGCCTATTTCAGTACCGAGTATAAATTCTACGCCCATGCCTTCTAGAATTTCACGGCGGTTTTTCACCACGCTTTTTTCCAGCTTGAAAGGAGGTATACCAAAGGTTAATAAGCCACCTACTTCTGGGTAACGGTCATAAACCACTGGTTTCACGCCGTTGCGCGTAAGAATGTCGGCGCAGCCCAGGCCCGCAGGTCCAGCTCCAATAATAGCAACGCGCTTACCAGTGTCTTTAACCGCTGACAGATCGGGGCGCCAGCCTTGTTTAAAGGCTTCGTCGGAAATGTATTTCTCAATCGAGCCAATACTGACCGCACCAAACTCTTCATCCAGCGTACACGAGCCTTCACAGAGTCGATCCTGCGGGCAAATACGACCACAAATTTCTGGCAACGAATTCGTTTTATGCGATAGCTCCGCCGCTTCAATTAAATTGCCCTCTGAAATAAGCTTTAACCAGTTAGGAATATAATTGTGTACTGGGCACTTCCACTCACAATACGGGTTGCCGCAATCCAGGCAGCGATCTGCTTGTGAAGCCGCTTGCTGCGCATCGTATTCGCCGTATATTTCTTTAAACTCACCCTTTCTTTGTTCTGCTGGCACCTTAATCGGATCGAGTCTAGGTACCTCTACAAATTGAAAATTATTAGCCATATCTATTCGTTATCTCTAGTCGTTAAGCCGCTTGCGAACTTAGTGAGTCTAATAAGGACTTAACGTCAGCGGCTTTCGGCACCACTAACCAGAAGTTATGTACATAGTCGGCAAAATTATCGAGTATCTGCTGCCCTCTGACGCTACCCGTTTCGGCGACAAATTTTTCGATTAAACCTTG
>JASJGO010000028.1:0-10045 GCA_033791505.1 Cycloclasticus sp. | reverse complement strand
GACGGCGGTGTTTGGCACCTCGATGTCGGCTCATCTCATCCTGGGGCTGAAGCAGGTCCCAAGGGTATGGCTGTTCGCCATTTAAAGAGGTACGCGAGCTGGGTTTAGAACGTCGTGAGACAGTTCGGTCCCTATCTGCCGTGGGCGTTTGAGAATTGAGGAAAGCTGCTTCTAGTACGAGAGGACCGAAGTGGACGAACCTCTGGTGTTCCGGTTGTCACGCCAGTGGCATTGCCGGGTAGCTACGTTCGGACGGGATAAGCGCTGAAAGCATCTAAGCGCGAAGCCTCTTCCAAGATTAATTCTCACTGATTCTTTAAGAATCCTGAAGGGCCCTTGTAGACTACAAGGTTGATAGGCAAGGTGTGGAAGCGCAGTAATGTGTGAAGCTAACTTGTACTAATTGCCCGTGAGGCTTGACCATATAACACCCAAAAGGGTTAATGAATAACATATGAATTAATATACAACTTTCTAAATTATTGTAGAGAAATCTCTCTAATGCCGATTTGCCTGGTGGCAATAGCGAGCGTGTACCACCCGATCCCATTCCGACCTCGGAAGTGAAACCGCTTAGCGCCGATGATAGTGTGGCAGTAGCCATGTGAAAGTAGGGAACTACCAGGCTTTTACACAAAAACCCGCTTAATTGCGGGTTTTTTTTGCTCTATTGAAGTTGCATTTAGTGCTAGAATCGTAAGCCTTTAGCGTTTGAATAAATCCAGTTTCTTCGGCTGTGTAATAATTAAACGTTTGTTAACTTAATTACTTAGGACCATCGTAATATGAAAATCACATCCGTTATTTTATTTTGTTTGTCCTTATTGATTACCACGATTGTTTTTGCTCACGGTGATGCTCAGCCTCAGGCAGTTGATGCGTCAACTTTACCGCAGCTGGGTGACGAATGGCTTGAATCTAACCCATATCGAGGGCTTGAAACAGCCATTGCAATTGGCAAAACGGGTTATGCCTCTAATTGCGCGAGATGCCATGGCTTGGGAGCTGTTTCAGGGGGGATTTCTCCCGACCTGCGATTACTGGAGGCCGGTAATGAGGGAGATGAATGGTTTATCTACCGTATACGTAATGGAGCGAGCCGTAACGGTATTACTTATATGCCGGCATTCGAGGGGATCATCAGCCAGGAAGCGATGTGGGCAATTGGAGCCTGGCTAGAAACTATACCTGCTGATTAAAAATGAAACGAAATATCATCTGCATCGTACTGAGTTTGCTTTCTCAGACTGTCTTTGCACTTTCTGAGGTAAAAGAGAAAGGGTTTCTTCGCGTAGCTGTATATCAAGATTTCGCACCTTTTTCATTTCGAGATAATGGCCGATTGGTCGGTATTGAGGTCGAACTGGCAAAACTTTTAGCGCAAAAATTAGCTGTTGATCCTTTGATCTGGCCCATTATCGCTGATGAAACTATGGATGATGACTTAAGAAATTCGGTATGGAAAGGTCATTATCTAGGCGGAGGAACTGCTGATGTTATGTTACACGTACCCGTCAATAAACAGTTTGCAAAAAATAATGATATGGTGCTAATCGATAACCCATATTTTAAGGAAGAAGTTGTTGTGGTAAGGCATAACACAAAAGCTATATCTCCATTATTTAAATTATTTGAAGAAGCTTATATTGGTGTTGAATTAGACTCTTTAGCTGATTTTTATTTGTTAGGTGCTATGGGCGGTCGTTATAGAGAAAATATAGTTCACTATCCGACCATTAGATTAGCTATTAAAGCCTTACAGGATGGAGAAGTACAAACAGTTGTCGCAGCAAAAAGTCAAATTGAGTCGGCCCTGGCAGCCAACTTGGAAGACTACTTATTATCACCACTTAGCATGCCAGCTTCCTATCAATCTAGCTGGATGGTTGGTATGGCGGTTAAACGTGGAAGGGAAGAGTTGATGATAAAGCTGAAAGACGCTCTGAAAGAACTCAAAGAAACAGGTGAATTAACAAGGCTATTTAATAAATATAATTTAACTTTCAACGTACCATAAATTTGATATGGTTTGGCGTGATGAAATCTTAATTATAATAATTTAATCAATGAGTTAAGTAGGATGAAAAGCAAAGTAATTGTTTTATTGATCAGCATACTAACTGCTTTTCCGGCTTTAGCTGACACTTTAGCAAAAGACCCCTTAGACTCAGTTCAATGGGATGACATGTACGATGCCTTCCTCAAAGGTCGCCCGGCACAATTTGACAATCGAGTAAAAGTGATTGCGCCAAACTATGCAGAAGATCCGATGAATGTACCTGTCACAGTAGACGCTAGTGTATTAGACGATGTAACACAAATAGTTATTTTTGCAGATTTCAACCCGATTCCTCTAATCGCGCGCTTTTACCCCCAAAGAGCAAAGCCTTCTGTTTCTTTCCGTTTCAAGATCCAACAATCATCACCCGTTCGCGCTGCGGTACTTACTAATGACGGAGTTTGGCACGTTGGCGGCGTATGGGTTAACTCTGCTGGTGGTGGCTGCACAGTTGCGAGTACAGGCCGTTTAACAGGTGATTGGTCAGATTATTTAGGTGAGGTTTACGGAAAAAGATGGTCGAAATCTGATTCTAATCGTGTGCGATTTTTAATCCACCACCCAATGGATACGGGTTTAGTTGCAGGTATTCCTGCTTTTTATATTGAAAAATTAGACTTTAAAAATACAGATGGAGAGGAGCTAGCCGTCATTGAGCTTTTTGAGCCAGTGAATGAAAACCCCGTTTTAAGCTTTGATTTTAAAGGCGAGAATTTATCCGCGAATATTTTAATGAGCGGCACGGATAATAATGGTAATAAATTTAAAGCGGAGTTCGTTAAATGAATAAAACTCATTTTTCAATTCTCTGCTTATTCTTAATGATGTTAACGACTACGTGTTCTTTGGCAACAAATTTTGACTATCAGCTTAAACCAATAAAGGTTGCGCAAGATACGTACGTTTTGGAGGGAAAAACAGAAGACTTTTCGTTTGAAAATGGCGGTAATATCGTCAATACGGGTTTTATCGTCACGCCGGAAGGTGTGGTTGTTATAGATACTGGCCCATCTTTGCGTTATGGGCAACAAATGAAAAAAGCCATCGAATCAATCACTGATAAACCGATTAATCGCGTGTATTTGACTCACCATCACCCCGATCATTTTCTCGGTAATCAGGCATTTAAAGGTACGCCCATTTACGCATTAGATACGACCCTGACGAGCATAAAAAATGAAGGCGCTGGCTTTGCAGATAATCTCTACATAATGGTTGGTGACTGGATGCGGGGTACAGAAGCAACTAAAGATGGAGAGGTGGTTAAACCAGGACGTATCACAATAGGTGATCACCAGTTAGACATATTATCTTACTCTGGGCATACCAGTTCAGATATGGTGATATTAGATCAAACGACGGGGGTTATTTTTGCCGGAGACATTGTTTTTAATAAGCGCACCTTAACGACACCACACGCAGATATAAAGAAATGGTTGTCTACGATTACTGAACTAAACAAATTATCTTTTAAAGTGCTGGTTCCTGGCCATGGACCCATCAGTTTGGACAAAAAAGTATTTTCTGAAATGACTGCTTATTTAGCATGGTTAGAGAATACCATTAAGGGTGCTGTGAATAATGGACTGACAATGAATGAGGCGATGCAGCTGCCAATTCCAAAAAGATTTAGCTCGAATGCGCAATTACAGCAGGAGTACTCGAGATCAGTTGTACATTTGTATCCTTTTTATGAAAACAGATTTTTTAAACGGATAAATTAAGACGAGACTTCTAAGAGATGAAAGTATTACTAATATTATTTTTATATTTAACAGGCCCAATGGCAATGGCTATGACTAGTGCTCCTGCAACACAAAAAGGTGCGATCGATGAACCATATCGTGGCCTGCCCTATAACGTGGCGACGACGTTAATCCCTCCGAAAGGTGTTAAACGGATTTCAGTAGATGAGTTAAAGAGCCGTTTGATAGATAAACAAAAACTGGTTTTAATTGACGTTTATGGAGCAATATTTAGGGAAGAATCGTTGGATTTTGATGGTGCCTGGTTAGTCAGCACTCCACATAAAAGCTTGCCAGATAGCACCTGGTTACCGAATGTCGGTAAACAGGAATTAATAGAGGTGGTAGAAGATTACTATCGTTTTCACCTTAAAGAATTGACAGGTAATGACCTGAACATGCCGATCGTTATATTTTGTGTTGAAGACTGCTGGATGGGCTGGAATGCTGCTAAACGTGCTAGAGAATGGGGATACACAAATGTTATGTGGTTTCGTGAAGGGATTGATGCCTGGAAAGAGAAAGGTTGGCCGTTACACGATATTGAGCCGATTAATTTACCGGTTAATGATTAATTAGCTACGGTAAATAAAAAAGCGGCCTTTAGGCCGCTTTTTTATTGAGCTAAAATCTGCTGGACGTCGATTTCTGAAGCTCTCTAATTAGAACGAATCGCCTGGAATACGAACCCATCCTTCCATGAGTACGCGTGCACTGCGGCTCATAATGGCTTTGGAAACAGCCCATTCAGCATCTTTCTGTGTTGCTTCAGCGCCAACTTTAAGCGTCCCTGAAGGGTGTCCAAAACGAACTGACTGACGCTCGCCACCGCCAGCAGCTAAGTTAACTAAGGTGCCAGGAATGGCTGCCGCTGCAGCAATGGCGACGGCGGCTGTACCCATCATCGCGTGGTGTAACTTGCCCATGGATAGAGCGCGGACGAGTATATCGATATCATCAGTTGTTACTGTTTTACCGCTGGACGATACGTATTCGAATGGTTTGGCGACGAAGGCAACTTTGGGTGTGTGCTGGCGCTGTGCTGCCTCTTCAATATTGTCGATAAGCCCCATGCGAACTGCACCAAAAGCGCGGATTGTTTCGAACATGGCAAGTGCCTTATCATCGGCATTAATAGCGTCTTGCAATTCAGTGCCGGTATAACCAATATCTTCTGCGTTAACGAAAATTGTCGGAATGCCTGCGCTAATCATCGTGGCTTTAAAGGTGCCTACGCCAGGTACTTCAAGACTATCAACGACGTTGCCGGTAGGGAACATAGAATCACCATCAGCAGATGGGTCGATAAATTCTACTACAACTTCAGCCGCGGGGAATGTCACACCATCCAATTCAAAATCACCCGTTTCCTGAACTTTACCGTTGCTAATGGGGATTTTCGCAATAATACTTTTGTTGATGTTGGCTTGCCAAATACGTACGGTAGCGATGCCGTTTTCTGGAATTCGACTTGCTTCAACCAAACCGCTGCTGATAGCGAAAGAACCAACTGCTGCGGAAAGATTGCCACAGTTTCCACTCCAGTCGACAAAAGCTTTATCAATGGAAACTTGGCCAAAGAGGTAGTCTACGTCGTGGTCATTACTACTGCTTTTAGAAAGGATAACAGTTTTACTGGTGCTGGACGTTGCGCCACCCATACCATCGGTTTGTTTGCCATAGGGGTCGGGGCTACCAATGACGCGTAGTAATAAGGCGTCACGTGCCGCGCCCGGCTTTTGAGCTGACTCTGGCAAATCTTTAAGGTTAAAGAAAACGCCTTTACTGGTGCCGCCACGCATATAAGTGGCAGCTATTTTTATTTGTGGTACGTGGGTCATTTGGCGTCCTGTCTGTTGTTAGGCTGCTGTCGTAGACTCTAAGAAGTCTTGTGCGAAACGTTGTAAAACACCACCCGCTTCATAAACGGACACTTCGTCTGCCGTATCCAGTCTACAGGTAACGGGCACTTCAACGGTTTCACCGCTACGACGAGTAATGATGAGCGTTAATGTCGCAAGTGGTGTGATATCGCCAGTAACGCTAAACGTTTCAGTGCCATCAATAGCGTAGGTGTTACGATTTTCGCCGGTTTTGAATTCTAAAGGCAGAACGCCCATGCCAACAAGGTTGGTACGGTGAATGCGTTCAAAACCTTCGGCAACAATGGCTTCAACGCCAGCTAAACGAACGCCTTTAGCAGCCCAATCGCGTGAAGAGCCCTGACCGTAATCAGCGCCAGCAACGATAATGAGGGGTTGCTTGCGTTGCATATAAGTTTCAATCGCTTCCCACATGCGAGTAACGTTGCCTTCTGGTTCAACGCGGGCTAAGGAACCTTGTACGACCTCGCCATTCTCCTTCACCATTTCGTTTAATAACTTAGGGTTTGCGAAAGTCGCGCGTTGAGCCGTTAGGTGATCGCCACGGTGAGTGGCGTACGAGTTAAAATCTACTTCAGGCAAGCCCATTTTTGCCAGGTATTCGCCAGCAGCACTGGATGCCATAATGGCGTTTGAAGGAGACAAATGATCGGTGGTGATATTGTCACCCAATACGGCAAGAGGGCGCATATCTTTTAACGTACGCTCTCCGGCTAGTGCACCTTCCCAGTACGGTGGACGACGAATATACGTGGTTTGTGGGCGCCAATCGTATAACGGGCTGACTTTATCGCCGTTATCAACCGTCAGTTTGAACATGGGGTTATAGACTTCACGAAATTGTTCAGGTTTAACGCTTGCGCTTACAATTTCATCAATTTCTTCATCACTTGGCCAGATGTCTTTCAGCTTGATTGGCTTGCCGTTTTGGTTAGTGCCTAAAACACCGTTTTCAATATCAAAACGTATAGTGCCTGCGATAGCGTAGGCAACAACAAGCGGTGGAGAGGCAAGGAATGCTTGTTTGGCATAGGGGTGAATACGGCCGTCAAAGTTACGGTTGCCAGATAAAACAGCGGTGGTGTACAAGTCGCGATCAATCACTTCTTGCTGAATAACAGGGTCTAATGCACCGCTCATACCATTACACGTTGTACAGGCGAAACCAACGATACCAAAGCCAAGAGCTTCTAATTCAGACAGCAAGTTAGCGTCTTTGAGATATAGTTCTACCGTTTTAGAACCTGGTGCCAAGGAAGATTTAACCCAGGGTTTACGCGTTAAACCAAGCGCATTGGCATTGCGCGCAATCAAGCCTGCGGCAATCACATTTCGCGGGTTACTTGTATTGGTACAACTAGTAATCGCAGCGATGATAACAGCGCCGTCTGGCATTAAGCCTTCTTCATTTTCGACCACGCCAGAAATACCGCGTTCGGCCAACTCGCTTGTAGGTACGCGACGGTGAGGGTTAGATGGGCCAGCAATATTACGGCCTACAGAAGACAGGTCAAATTTAAGTACGCGTGGATACTCAGCATTTTTTAAGCTATCAGCCCAAAGCCCGGTTTCTTTTGCGTAGGTTTCAACCAATTTAACTTGCTCGTCTTCACGGCCGGTTAGTTTTAGGTAGGTAATCGTTTGTTCATCGATATAGAACATCGCGGCAGTCGCGCCAAATTCTGGCGTCATATTTGAGATGGTTGCACGGTCACCCAGCGTTAACGCAGCAACACCTTCGCCGTAAAATTCCAAATAAGATGAAACCACTTTTTCTTTACGTAAGAATTCAGTTAGTGCTAGAACGATATCGGTGGCAGTAATGCCGGGTTGGCGTTTTCCAGTTAGTTCAACACCGATGATGTCTGGCAGGCGCATATAAGAAGGGCGGCCTAGCATCACGTTTTCGGCTTCTAAGCCGCCGACGCCAATGGCGATAACCCCAAGAGCATCCACGTGCGGTGTGTGACTATCGGTTCCCACTAAGGTGTCTGGAAAAGCAACGCCATCTAGCGAGTGGACAACGGGAGACATTTTTTCCAAATTAATTTGGTGCATGATGCCATTACCCGGCTGGATAACGTCAACGTTTTTGAATGCTTTTTTAGTCCAGTTTATAAAGTGAAAACGGTCGTCATTTCGGCGGTCTTCAATGGCGCGGTTTTTTTCAAATGCGTCTTTTTCAAAACCAGCGTGTTCAACGGCCAAAGAGTGATCCACGATCAACTGCGTTGGTACAACGGGGTTAACTTGTGAAGGATCGCCGCCCATGTCAGCAATTGCGTCGCGTAGTCCTGCTAAATCGACTAAAGCCGTTTGACCAAGAATATCATGGCAAACAACGCGTGCTGGATACCAGGGGAAGTCTAAGTCTTGTTTGCGTTCAATGATTTGTTTAAGTGAACTAGTTAAAACACCAGGGTCGCAACGGCGTACTAGGTTTTCGGCGTACACGCGAGACGAGTAAGGTAGCGTGTCATAGGCACCGGGTTGAATTGCATCGACGGCGGCGCGGGTATCGAAATAGTCTAAATCAGTGCCGGGAAGAGATTTACGGTATTCAGTATTCATAGTTAACTCACTTAAATGTAGTAGTTAAAAAAGCCAGTCTTATACCCAAAGGGCATAAATTTCATTGAACGGGAAAAAAACCCTTCCCGTTAATTCAGCTTTAACTTCAAGACTGGCTGTGTGTCAGTGTTTACGCCAATAAGCTTAGTCACGGTCGGCAATATTGGTTACGGGACGGAACTCAGGACCAATATAATCAGCACTAGGTCGAATAATGCGGTTATTTGCGCGTTGTTCTATTACGTGGGCGGTCCAGCCGGTAACCCGTGACATAACGAAGATCGGCGTAAACAACTTAGTTGGAATGCCCATAAAGTGATAAGCAGAGGCGTGGAAAAAATCGGCATTGCAGAACAGTTTCTTTTCGCGCCACATGACTTCTTCACAGCGCACTGATACAGGGTAGAGCGTCGTATCGCCTACGTCGGCAGCCAACTTTTCGGACCATTTTTTGATGATAGCATTACGTGGGTCAGAGGTGGTGTAAACCGCGTGACCAAACCCCATGATTTTTTCTTTACGCGCTAACATGCTCATCATGTCTTCTTCTGCCTGATCTGCAGACGTCCAGTTTTCAATCATGGCCATTGCCGCTTCGTTCGCGCCACCGTGTAGTGGGCCGCGCAAAGTACCAATAGCGGCTGTTACGCACGAGTGAATATCCGATAGCGTTGAAGCGCAAACGCGACCTGCAAAGGTAGAAGCGTTAAATTCGTGTTCGGCGTAAAGGATTAGCGACACGTTCATTACTTGTTCGTGAAGCTCATTTGGTTTTTCATCGCGCAACATATGCAAAAAGTGAGCGCCGACAGATTCGTCATCGGTTTCTGTTTCAATGCGAACACCATCGTGCGAGAAACGGTACCAGTAACAAATGATGGATGGGAATACGGCGATCATACGATCGATTTTGTCGAGCTGTTCAGAGAAGTCTTTTTCCTCTTCCAGATTGCCTAACATAGAGCAACCCGTGCGGATGACGTCCATCGGATGAGCGTCTGCAGGAATGTTTTCCAGCACCGTTTTTAATGCCTCGGGCAAGCCGCGTAAGGTTTTAAGTTTTGCGATGTAGCCTTCTAGTTCGGCTTGGTTGGGTAATTTTCCGTAAGCCAATAAATACGCAACTTCTTCAAATTTAGCGTTATCAGCCAGGTCAGACATATCGTAACCACGATAGGTTAAGCCTGAGCCAGATTTACCAACGGTACATAAGGCGGTTTCACCTGCAGATTGACCTCGTAGGCCTGCGCCGCCAACTTTTTTTACAGTCATTAAGATTTCTCCTTGGAAAATAATGCGTCTAGTTTTTGTTCATATTCGTGATAGCCCAACACGTCATAAAGTTCCATACGTGTTTGCATGGTGTCTACTACGTTTACTTGTGTGCCTTCTTTACGAATTGTTTCGTATACGTTCAGCGCGGCTTTACTCATCGCGCGGAAAGCGGACAATGGATACAGCACCATGCTAGCACCCGCTTCGCCCAACTCGGTTGTGGTGAAGTAAGGCGTTTGGCCGAATTCAGTAATATTCGCTAACACCGGAACGTTAACCGCTTTGGTGAAAGCTCGGTAGTCGTCTAGTTCGTAAACGGCCTCAGCAAAAATCATATCAGCGCCAGCTTCAACGTAGGCGCAAGCACGGTCGATCGCCGCTTGTTGGCCTTCGCTATTATAGGCGTCTGTACGCGCCATTATAACAAAGTCAGAATCTGTCTTGGCGTCGGCTGCTGCTTTTACGCGATCGCACATTTCTTCTTTACTGACGAGTTCTTTGTTAGGGCGGTG
>JASJGO010000027.1:0-27599 GCA_033791505.1 Cycloclasticus sp. | reverse complement strand
ACTTTGAATTGATCCAGGTCAATATCAAGCAGGACGCCGTGTTGCTTAAAATTATTACAACGTAAAATGGCAAAATCCAGTGCTTTCTCAAGTCCACTTCTATTTGATAGCCCCGTCAGTTCATCGTGCGCGACCAAATATTGCAACCTGGCCTCCATGATTCGTCTTTCCGATAGCTCACTGACTAGTTTTTCCTCATTAGCTATTCGATCATCGCGTTCATTTTTCAATGCTAACGCCAGACTAATCAGGGGAATAATTTCGCCGTCTTTGCTTGGGTAATGAATAATGGTCGCGGCATTAGCTTCGTGACACCTGCCTACTAACTCATCATCCAGCGTTATCGTTTTGTCCGCTAAAAATAACAGGGGAATAGCATCGTGCCCATCTAGGGTAGTGAGCAATTGGCTAAATTTTAGTGTGTCACTTTGTGGTAATTGATAATTTAAAAGGATAACGCCTATTTCATCAATTTTCCCCTGGAATGGACGAATGGCTTCGAACACCTGTTCTTGGTCTGCAGCACAAATTAATTTTCTATAGCCAGCCTTAGATAATATATTTTGCAACACAGATAAACGCTCATTATCGTGCTCAATGATTAGGATGGTTTTTTCTTTTAATCTATCCAGCTGATTCATTTTAACTATCTCTTCCATTTGCCGTCTGAATTTTATTTCAGACTTGAGTTCGATTTATTTCTCGAATCGTATAAATAATTCTCTTTGCTATCAATCACTTTAAGCCTGTACTTAACACAATGTCAACAATAATTTCATAACGGATTGAAATTACTGTTAACAAACCCCTTGTATATCCACCAATGGTGATAATAATTACTTCTCAAAAAAATTCATACAAACTATTAAAAGCTTAGTTTATTTGGTTTTTTTTGCCAGACGGTCTAATAATTTAATTATTTTCTGCTAGGGTTATGTCATGACAGGCTCAGCTGCAAACATTTTATCGATCAAAGACTTTTTAACTGGAGAAATAGACCTGTGCTCTGCGCCAGAGATTTTTATGCGCGTAACGAAAACGCTCGACGACGATACAAAAGGTGCCAACGACCTTGCTAAAATTATCCAGCAGGACCCGTCGTTATCCGCCCGCATGCTGAGGATAGTCAATTCAGCTTTTTTTGGCTTCCCGGCTATGGTTAAATCTATAGATCAGGCTATTACCATTTTAGGCAACCGCGAAATTCATTTACTGGTTATGACGACCAGCGTGGTTGAAAAATTCTCTAACATGCCAAACTCAATACTTAATATGCGCGAATTCTGGTCGCATAGTTTAAGGGCCGCTTTGTTTGCCAAGTTCCTTGCCGAGAGACATCCAAAAAAACGACAACTCTCTTCCATCTTTATCAGTGCTTTACTACATGATATTGGTCGGTTGATTTTATATACAAAAGCACCAGACCTGGCCCGCGCGGCTGCATTACTCGCCAGGACCAATCAAGTCAGCGAGGTTGATGCGGAAATATCGACCTTCGGTTTTAGTCACGCTGATATTGGTGGCGCCTTGTTAAAAATGTGGAGAATACCCGAGTCCATTCAAAACGCGGCGTATTTTCACCATCAGCCTGAATTGGCGACCAGCCATCAGGATGAAACTATGATCGTTTACCTGGCTAATAAGCTCGCACAGGCTGATACCTCATCTGAAGAAAGTATTTTTGAAAACGTGTCGCCTGAAGATCGCGTGTGGATGCAGCTGGATCTGCCGTACAGTGTTATTACACCCGTGGCAGCCGAGGTAGAAGAACAATTCGCTCAAACGTATTCGCTATTTTTTAGTCACTAGCAAAGACTGGTAAATTGTTTTTCCCCTAGATGAAAAACGCTGAACTCCCCCGCTGCCATTTTCGTCCATTGTTCGTTTGACGTTAACGGCTCAGTCGCTATCACCGTGACCACATCGGTATCAGAGGTTTCTTTTTTAAAATCAACACTCATATCAGCATCTAACAATTGTGCCTCTTCGAAAGGCGCCTGCCGCGTTAACCAGGATAGTTTGGTATTACAGTGGCTGTATAAGTGACTCGCATCACCCATCAATACATTAAAAATACCGTACTTCGCCAACTGACGAAACAAACCTTCTATGCTTCGTCTAATTTTAACGTTACTATTTGGTTTAACGGGGAAAGCTTCTCGCAGTTGTCCGAGTATCCAGCAAAAAGCGTACTCACTGTCAGTCGTACCGACGGGTAAATAACTACTCAATGCTTTTTTCTTTATCCCTTTTAATTGCCCATTATGCGCAAAAGACCATACTTGCCCCCAAAGCTCTCGCGAAAAAGGGTGCGTATTTTCCAAACAAACGCGGCCACGGTTTGCTTTTCTGATATGACAGATCACTTGCGTGCTTTTTATCGAATATTGCTGAATGAATTTTGCCACTTCGGAGTTTGCGCTCGCTACCGGGTCATGAAATGATCGATAACCTTTACCTTCGTAAAAGGCGATACCCCAGCCGTCCTGGTGCGTCCCTGTTTCACCGCCTCTTTTCACTAAACCACTAAAACTAAAACAGATATCCGTCGGTACGTTGGCGCTCATCCCCAGCAATTCACACATAATAGTGAGTTATAGCTCTTCGATGACGGTTCGTTCTATCGGTGTTTGTACGTATCTCTTTTTTCCAGCCTCTTTAACCCAAAAATAGTAATAACCCTTTTGTGGGTCTGAGGTGACTTTACCGTCCTTCACCAGCCATTCTTTTTTATGATTGCCCTCAAAAAAAGTAACCTTATAGTCACCTTCCAACCAACTCACGCCTAATCGAGAAATTCTATTTTGCTGTTCTTCTGAACAACCACTGCTGAGTAGAAGGACTGCCATTAATGCTATATATTTCATTTTTTCTCAATGTTTCTCATCACGATAAAGACCATAACAAATGCACCTGCAACCGCACTCATCCATACGTCTGTTTTTTGCAGATCAAACAAACTCCCAATGCCTGCACCAATAGCCGCGCCAATGCCGCTAAATGCGAGGCTTCGCATCATTCTACATAAAGGGCAGTCCGAACCCGAACCAAAAAATTTCGACATTATAATGCCTCCTTGATGACTTCCGAATCGGCACTATTATTTTCAGCCAACAATGAAAAAAGAGCGTCGATATGACTATCATTATCATTTAAGGCGGCAATGTAACGATAGCTTTCACCACCCGCCGCTAGAAATACATCTCTATTTTGTAATGCAATTTCTTCCAGCGTTTCTAAACAGTCCGCCGAAAAACCTGGACAGATTACGTCGATACGCCGAATTCCTTCATTCGGTAGCGCCTGAAGAACATCCAAACAATACGGTTGAATCCATTTGGCTTTACCAAACCGCGATTGAAAAACCAGTCGCCACTGCGAGGCTTCCAGGCCCAGTTTATTGGCTAATAATTCAGCCGTTTTAGTGCAATGAGATAAGTATGGATCACCTTGCTCGATGGTTCTTACTGGAACCCCGTGAAAAGACATCAGTAAACATTCTGCCTGCCCGTTATCCGCCCAATGTTTTTTAACGCTGTCGGCCAGGGCATTGATGTAGGCCGCGTTATCGTGGTAATCCATTACAGTTTTACTGCGAGGGGCGTTTTTCCATTCTTTAAGCGCCTGCTGGAACGCGTACAAGGCCGTTCCCGTGCTAGAGGTTGCGAATTGCGGGTAAAGCGGCAGCAAAATAATATCATCAGGCGCCTTACTTTTCATCTCTTCTATTACAGAGGCAATGGAAGGCGAGCCGTAGCGCATACCAAGAAAAAACTCGTACCTGCCTTTTTCTTTTACATTCGCTAAGGCCTGCAGTTTGTGCTTGATCCGTTTTGAAAAAACCATCAAAGGTGAGCCCTCTTCGGTCCAGACTTTTTGATACGCTTCGGCGGATTGCGCGGGTCGTGTACGCAATACGACCCAATTGAGTATAAACCACCAAATAAAACGAGGGATTTGCACCACGCGCGGGTCCCATAAAAATTCTTTAAGGTACGCCCTGACAGCTTCTTCTGTTGGCGCTTCAGGTGTCCCCAAATTAACTAATAGTACCGCTGTTTTTTTCATTTCAAATGATTTTTAACGTTTATTGACCCATCTTAAGCAGACTTAAAAACTCCGCTCTGGTTTCAGAATTTTTGCGGAATTGCCCAAGCATACTAGACGTCGTCATCTGTGAGTTTTGCTTTTCCACACCTCGCATCATCATGCACAAATGCTGGGCTTCAACGACCACCGCCACCCCTTTTGCACCCGTGACCTGAAGAATAGAGTCAGCAATTTGCGTCGTCAGCTGTTCCTGAATTTGCAAACGGCGCGCATACATATCGACGATTCGTGCAACCTTTGATAAACCCAGCACTTTTCCATTAGGCAGATAAGCGACGTGGCACTTGCCAATAAACGGCAATAAATGATGTTCGCACATTGAGTACAACTCAATATTTTTAACAATCACCATATCATCTGCATCAGAGTCAAAAATAGCGCCATTGACGATGCCATCCAGATTTTGCTGATATCCACTGGTTAAGAAAGACATCGCTTTAGCCGCACGCTTAGGCGTATCAACCAGGCCCTGGCGATCGACGTCTTCACCAATGTCAGAAATTATTTTTTTGTACAGTTTTTCCATGCTCATAAAGGCTTAAAATAAAGTTAAAGAAGTATACCGTTATATTAATTCATATCCGCTAAATAATTGCCTGATGCGGTTTCATTGCGTCTAGCGCCGCAAACAAAACTTCTGTCCCTGCATTTTTATGTCGCGCATTTTCGCTTAAATAGCGCCGCCAATATTTACCGCCCGGCTGGGCTGCAAAAAGTCCCAATATATGTCGGGTAATACTCTGCAGGGCAACGCCCTGACTTAGTTGCGCTTCAATATAGGGTAGAAACTTATCCAGCACCTGGGCCCTTTGCTGCAAAGGGCTTTGAAATAACTCGTGTTCAACGTCAACTAAAAAGAAAGGATTATGGTAAACCTCACGGCCAATCATCACCCCATCGATGCTTTGCCAATGCCGCTGAATATCCGACACCGTTTTAATACCGCCATTAACGACAACCGTAAGTTGTGGGAACTCTCTTTTTACCAGGTAGGCCCGATCGTAATTCAATGGCGGTATTGTCCTGTTCTCTTTTGGTGAAAGGCCATTTAAAATGGCTTTGCGCGCATGAATAATAAACGTATCGCAACCCGCTTTAGCGACCGTTTCAACAAAGTTCAATAAAAACTCTGGCGAATCAAAATCATCGACACCGATACGCGTCTTGACGGTGATAGGAATCGCCACCTGCTCGCGCATTTCTGACACGCACTGCGCCACTATCGGTGCCTCTGCCATCAAACAGGCTCCAATGCGTCCATTTTGCACGCGATCACTCGGGCAACCTACGTTAATGTTCACTTCCTGAAAACCAGCTTCTTCAGCCAGTTTAGCGCATTGCGCCATCTCTGAAGGTTCACTGCCCCCCAATTGCAGAGCCAGTGGTTGTTCATAGCCATCGAATGCTAGAAATCGCTCTTTGTCACCGTATAGCAACGCGCCAGTCGTCACCATTTCTGTGTACAACAAGGCGTTGGGAGATAGAAGCCGATGAAAATATCGGCAGTGTCGATTTGTCCAATCCATCATCGGCGCTACGGATAATTTTCTATTCATAGGGAATTCGGCTAGAATGCAAAAAAAGCACCCAACTTAAAATGGATTCGTTGGTTTGAAAAAATAAAAAATGCCTCGCTCTATTAAAAATTTGAGTAGGAAGCGATATATTATCGCTATTTTTTTTCTCTGTTTATACACGGGGTGGTCACTCTATTACGCAAGTAATAAAGCAAGTGAGCTGTATAAACAATCAGAACTCGCTATTCTGGCTATTCAGGAAAAAAGCAATGCTATCTATAAACTATCCCAAGTTGTTCAAAACCGCAGCATAATTTTACTAAAAATGCTCAATGAGCGCGATGCTTTTATTCGGGATTCTTTATATCAACAGTTGTTTCATGAGGCGTCTAAGTTCAGAGAATACCGAGATGAGCTTAAAAACTCTTCATTAACAGAGCAACAAAATAACGCCCTTAAAGACTTGCTTGAACTCACTGCTAAAAATGCTGAAATTCAAATGCTGGTGGCAACTCAATTGCTAAATGAACAAACCACTGAAGCAGCAAAAGAATTATTCAATTCTGCAATACCCAATCAAATACCCATTGCTATTGAAATAAGAGGCCTTAGTGATTTGGTCGAAAAAGAAAACAGCCTCATCTTAACTGAGCTACGAAATAAACTGGCTAAAAGTCAGATAAAAACTATAACTCTAACTTCACTATTTAGTGTTTCAGCTATTTTCCTCCTATATATCTTAATCAACTGGCTTAGGGAAGGTGAACGTTACCTGGCGAATAAAAAGGCTATTAACGACAATATTATCGACTCTGCATCAGATGCTATTGTCATGGTCAATGATGATGGCATTATTACGCTATTTAATCGCGCAGCCTCATTGTTATTTGGATACGAAACTTCCGAGGTTATCAATAAACCCATTAAAACATTAATTTCTAGCGGTTTTGATGAACTCTTAATGCAATTAAATGGTGGCTCACAGGGAAACAAAGGTCAGCCATATGAAAATTTTGCCTACCATAAAAACTTAGATAAAACGCCTATTCAAATCACCATCACGGATACGGGGATAACAGGCAATAATCGCTACAGCCTGTTTATTCGAGACATTAGCCAAAGCAAAGAAAACGAACGTCGAATTGTAGAAAAAACAATTGAGATTGAACGCGCTAAAGAAGAGTACAAACGATTAAGTGAGACCGATGCTCTGACCCAAATACCTAACCGCCGGGCGTATGATAGCCGTCTTGCCGATGAAATAAATACCGCCAAACGATCGGGACAAAAACTGGCGCTACTGCTCTTTGATATCGATTCATTCAAGCAATACAACGATTTTTACGGACATGATCTCGGAGATCTCACACTTAAACGAATCGCAGATACTATTTCAGCTACTCTGCCCCGAAGTACCGATTTTGTTGCGCGCTTTGGAGGAGAAGAGTTTGTCGTGTTATTGCCTTCTACAGACACCGCAGGGGCTTATGAGGTAGCCGAACGAATCCGCATGAAAGTCAATTCACTCGCCATACCACACGAGGTATCAACCACTGAGAGCGTTGTTACCGTCAGTGTTGGGCTATCTTCTATGCACGCCGATGAGATGACCGGCGTCGATCTATTTAAACAGGCTGATGAAGCACTTTATGTCGCTAAAGCAAGTGGCAAAAATAGAACAAAAGTATTCAAAGCAAACCCATCCAAACACTTAAAAAGCGTTTAACTAGCCGACTATAGCGAGTAACACACCCGCTGCTACGGCAGAACCAATCACACCTGCAACGTTTGGCCCCATCGCGTGCATCAATAAGAAGTTGTGAGGATTAGCCTCTTGCCCTACTTTATTCACGACCCGAGCAGCCATCGGTACCGCAGATACGCCCGCCGCGCCAATTAAGGGGTTCACCTTGCCGCCAGTTAGCTTATGCATCAACTTGCCCATTAACACGCCTCCTGCGGTGCCCATTGAGAAAGCAACCATACCCAGAACTAAAATACCAAGTGTTTCAGGCGTCAAGAATTTTTCCGCCGACAGTTTTGAGCCCACCGCCAAGCCAAGGAAAATAGTGACGATATTAATTAGCTCATTTTGTGCGGTAGAACTGAGTCGATCCACTACACCACTTTCACGTAATAAGTTACCGAAAGCTAACATACCAATTAGCGGTGCTGATGCGGGTAAGAACAAAATAACGACCGTTAAAATCAGTAACGGGAAAATTATGCGTTCTTTTTTACTCACGTGTCGCAAGTGTTTCATTTCCACCTTACGTTCACTTTCCGTGGTTAAGGCACGCATAATAGGGGGCTGAATAATAGGTACCAGAGCCATGTAAGAATAGGCCGCTACGGCAATAGCACCCAATAAGTCTGGCGCTAACTTTGACGCCAGAAAAATAGCGGTAGGTCCATCTGCCCCGCCGATAATAGCAATTGCCGAAGCGTCCGCCAAGCTGAACTCCATACCGGGGATTAGGTTCATCGCTAAAGCGCCTAACAGAGTCGCAAAAATCCCCACTTGAGCTGCAGCGCCAAGAACCAATAGACTCGGCATCGCAATAAGCGCGCCAAAATCAGTCAGCGCTCCGACACCCATAAAGATCAACAACGGAAACAAGCCCGTATCTACACCCATGTGGTACAAAATACCCAGCATACCATCGGGTCCACTGATACCAGCGACCGGAATATTGGCTAAAATACCACCAAAACCAATCGGCAGTAGCAATAATGGTTCGAAGTTTTTAGCTATCGCCAGATAAATTAACAACAGGCCAACGCCTATCATCAATACATTACCCCACTCGAAATTGGCAATGCCGGTTGATTGCCAAATTTGCAGTACACCACTATCCATTATCTAATTCCTAGCAAATTAAAATCAAAGGTGCACCTGCTGGAACAGACTCGCCTTCTTTTACAAAAATATCCGAAATTTGGCCTTCAATATGCGCCCTGATTTCAGTTTCCATTTTCATCGCTTCTAAAATAATAACGACATCACCTCGATGTACGTCATCGCCCCTTGCGACTCCAATCCTTATAATATTACCGGCCATAGGCGACGATAACGGTTCATTCTGACAATGAGGTCCGGCAGCCTCAGACTCAACCTCAGCAACCGAGCTTGGCGTGGACTTTTTGGCCGGAAGCATCTGTTGAAGTTTATCAATTGAGCCTGTCGGTCCGACTTCTACGGAATAAAGTTGGCCATTAACGGCAACATCATAGGTTTCAGTTGCCTTTGATGCGGCTGAATTAGTTAGCACTACTCCCGTTGGAACCGGCTCGAACGCATCTGGGTTATTTCTGTTTTTGATGAAATCCAGGCCTACCTGCGGAAATAACGCGTAGGTTAAAACGTCATCAATGGTCCGCTCCGCCAACTGCAAGCTCTCGGCCTTCGCTTTAGCCTCAAGCTCGATGGTCAGTTTATCCAGCTCATCGTCAATTAAGTCCGCTGGACGACATGTAATGGCCTGCGCGCCATCTAAAACCCGCAATTGAAGTTCTGCATTAACAGCGGCGGGGGTCGCACCATATTCGCCTTTGAGTATGCCAGCCGTTTCTTTACTGATTGACTTGTAACGCTCACCCATGAGCACGTTCATAACCGCCTGAGTACCGACAATTTGTGACGTCGGCGTGACTAACGGCAAATAACCCAGATCCTTTCGAACGGCGGGAATTTCTGCCAGCACTTCATCGATTTTATCGGCCGCATTTTGTTGTTTCAACTGACTTTCAAGGTTTGTCAGCATGCCGCCGGGCACTTGAGCTATTAAAATTCTTGAGTCTACGCCTTTTAGCGAACCTTCAAATTCTGCGTACTTGGGTCGCACTTCTCTGAAATAAGCGGCTATCTCTTCTACAAGATTAATATCCAGTCCTGTGGCGCGCTCTGTTCCTTCCAGCATCGCAATAAACGTTTCTGTCGGTGAATGCCCGTAGGTCATACTCATTGAAGAAATAGCCGTATCTAGCATATCCAGGCCAGCGTCAACCGCTTTAAGACAGGTCGCTACGCTCATGCCCGTCGTTGCATGACAATGCAAGGCGATCGGGATATCGCACTCCGCCTTTAAACGCTTTACAAGTTCAGCAGCGACGTATGGTTTTAATAAACCAGCCATATCTTTGATCGCAATCGAGTGACAGCCCTGATCTTCTAATTTTTTACCCATAGTCACCCACCCTTCCAGCGTATGCACGGGGCTGTCGGTATAAGAAATGGTGCCTTGCGCGTGCTTACCCACCTCTATAGTTGCTTTAATGGCTGTTTCCAGGTTGCGAACATCATTCATCGCATCAAAGATACGAAATACATCCATGCCATTAACTGCAGCGCGTTCAACGAATTTATGCACCACATCATCGGCATAATGCCTATAACCTAAAAGATTTTGGCCACGTAACAGCATTTGCTGCGGGGTATTTGGCATCGCTTTTTTAAGTAACCTCAAACGCTCCCATGGGTCTTCGCCTAAATAGCGGATACAAGAATCAAACGTGGCTCCACCCCATGTTTCAAGCGACCAATAGCCGACCCTATCTAATTTCTCGGCGATCGGTAACATATCTTCAATCCGCAAGCGTGTTGCAAATAAAGACTGGTGAGCGTCGCGCAACACGACATCGGTAATTTTTAATGGATTAGTCATAAGTTGTCTATTAATTAGAGCGGAAACGCTGAACCGCGATCGAGATAGCAGCAACAATGTTTTCGTCAATTTGAGATGGTTGTGGAGTTTTAACACTATCGGCTACTGCAACAGGCTCGTACTTCATTATCAACGCCGATAACGCTTTAATAACAATCACTAATAAACCCAGGATGAAAAAAACCATTCCCATCCCAAGAACCATTAAGTCCAAACCTTGCGTAAGTAAATCTGAAATATTCATAGTGGCGAATTATAGTGCATAAACCAATATAAGATAAACGAAAAATAAACAACGGGGTTTTCCCATCATCCTCTCGCTACGTTATCTAATTAAAACGCCATCTTAAAACATCCTCTTGAGAGCCACCGCCTGATGGCCTATCGTCTGCTTCGTTTTGCTCTTGTCGTTGCTCGACAATAGTTTCTTGCTTAACCCTTTTATCAATTAGTTTTTCAACTGCTTTTTTTTGACTATTAGTTTTCTGAAAACTCTGCTGGTGCTCGTCTACCTGCTTATGCTTACCTTGAACCGCTCGGATTTGTTCTTCGATTGCGCTGTCTAACTTATGCACAAAAGCCTGGTAATCCTGTAGTCTTGACGCCGACATACCACTCTGACCTTTAGTTTTAAACTGAACGATATAATCTTCACGATAGCCTCGTAGTTTTTCCAGCTGGTCTACGCTAGCTTCTTTCTCTAGTACAGACTTTGCCACCTTAACGGCAGCGGCAGCCTCCTTGTTTTCAGCAATTTTTTTGACCGGCTCCAGTCTTTTTGATTTTTTCAACACGCCTCCAAATAATATTTTTCTAGGCAGGGCATCAGCTGCCCTGATCCAAAACACGTTGCAAATCATCGAGGCTTTCATCAAAATCCACCGCTTCATTCAAGCCTTGCTGGAGAAAGTCTAACATCGATTCATGCATATCAATGGCCTGATCCACCGTCGCATTGGCACCTGGTTGATAAGCGCCTACATTAACTAAGTCTACATTTTTTTGGTAGGTAGAGTTTATTCGACGAAACTCTCGCGCCAGGTCCTGATGTTCTTCTGGCACAACTTCGGTCATTAGCCGGCTCACTGACGCTTCCATATCGATAGCAGGAAAGTGCCCCGCCTCGGCCAAACTTCTCGACAGGTGTATATGGCCATCTAAAATGGCTCGACTCGCGTCTGCAATGGGGTCATTAGAGTCATCCCCCTCTGTTAAAACCGTATAGAAGGCGGTAATTGAACCATTTCCTTCGTCAGAATTACCGGCGCGTTCAACCAATCCAGGCAACTTACTAAAAACAGACGGCGGATAACCTTTTGTCGCGGGCGGCTCGTTGATCGCTAGCGCTATTTCACGCTGGGCTTGAGCATATCGGGTTAACGAATCCATTAACAATAAAACGTTTTTTCCTTGATCACGAAAGTACTCGGCGATACTGGTCGCCAGCATCGCACCATGCATGCGCATTAAAGGCGGATGGTCCGCAGGCGTTGCTACGACAACGGCTCGCGCCAGGCCTTCTTCGCCTAAATTTTTTCTAACAAATTCATTTACTTCTCGTCCACGTTCACCAATTAAACCAACGACGATCACGTCGGCACTGGTATATCTCGTCATCATACCGAGCAACACGCTTTTGCCCACACCACTACCAGCAAATAAGCCGAGGCGTTGCCCGCGACCAACCGTCAGCAAAGAATTAATCGCCCTGATACCCACGTCTAATGGCTCCGATATGGGTTTCCGCCCGAGAGGGTTTATTGGCCTGCCGTGCAAGGGCATGGTATCGGTTGTATGAACGGGACCTTTGCCATCAAGAGGCTTACCCCCGCCATCAATCACTCTACCCAGCAAAGCTGTTCCTACGTGCGCCATACTACTCAGCCCCAACGGGATGACACGACAATCCTGTTCAAGCCCTCTGATTTCACCCGTAGACATCAAAAACAGGCGCTCTGCCGAAAACCCCACGACTTCGGCCTCTGTTCGATTCCCGTCGACCGTTTCAATGATGCATCGGCCGCCAATCGTCGAACGGCAACCGACGGCTTCCAAGGTTAAACCCACCATTCTGGTTAACTTCCCTTCTACCAGCACCGGCTGCCCAGCCTCTATCCGTTTTTTATATAGTTTGAGCCGACTCAGCCACTTACTTGAACGTCGTGTTACGAAAGCGGGTTCGCTCATGGTGCGGCTCTTTCATCGCCTAGTGCTTGAGCAATAATAACCGATAGTCGATTCTCTATCGTCGCATCAATTGTTGACACGTCTGTTACTACGCGACAACCACCACGGCTAAGAACGGGGTCTTCTATTACCTTCCAACGCGTATCATCTGCCTGCCCAAGGGATAGCGCTGAGACCACGAGTCGGGCGTCTTCTGGATGTAGGAATAATTGTATATTTTGTGAACTCGACGGTAAGGCCGCGAGCGCCTCTTTAACCACGGCGATCACTTGCCCAGAATCAAATTTTATTTCACGACGAATGAGCTGTCTGGCAATTTGAATCGCGAGCGCGGCAATTTCATTTTCCACCCGTTCATCAAATTCATCAAAAGGGTCTTGCATCGCTTGAAGCACAGATTCTAGCTGAGTCACTTTTTGCTTAATTTGAGCTTCGCTGGCTTTTAGCCCTTTTGCAAAGCCTTCCTCATAACCTTTTTTTGCAGCCTCTTGCGTCACTTGCTGCTGGAGTTTTTCGAGGTCTCCCGCGGTAGGCACTTTGACCTTTCCAAGGTCGACATCAACCGAAGTCGAGCCTGCAAAAGAGGGAAATTCCCACGACGTAACATCTTCTATTTTAGAGGGAGACTTAGACAAAATCATCGCCTCCGCCGCCACCTAAAGAAATCTCACCTGAATCAGATAAACGTCTTGCAATAATCAATATTTCTTTTTGCGCCGCTTCTACATCGCTCACTCTGGCCGGAGGCGCGGCCTCCATGTCATCACGCAACATTTCGGCTGCGCGTTTAGACATATTGGCAAATACTTTTTCTTTTAATGCATTATCTGCACCACGCAAGGCAATCGTCAGCACATCTGTTGAAACTTCTTTCAGTAAACCCTGAATACCTCTGTCATCTACTTCAATAAGGTTATCAAAGACAAACATTTTATCTTGAATTTGTTGCCCAATATCTTCATCTACCTCGCCGATACTATCGATTAACTCGGCACTCAGCGAGGATTCCATGAAGTTCAAAATATTTGCAACCGTTTTAACACCACCCATGGAAGCAGATTTAACACCAGAGTTTCCGGACAATTGTTTTTCCATAATCACATCTAGCTCCTGAAGAGCAGCGGGTTGAACGCCTTCCAATACGGCAATACGCATTAAAACATCGGGTCTTAACCTGGGTGACAGGTAGCCCAATGTTTCAGCTGCCTGGTCAGCATCGAGATAAGAAACGACAATCGCGATGATTTGCGGGTGCTCCAGACGGATTAGATCCGCAATAGATCGTGGATCCATCCATTTTAACTGCTCCAAACCTTTCGAATTTCTGCCCAACAAAATACGATCGATCACACCACCCGCTTTGTCGGCACCTAACGCATTAGTTAACACATTTTTTATATAACTGTCAGAGTCTATACCTAAAGCAGTTTGGCCACCAATGGTACTAATAAATTGACCCACGACTTCATTTAGTGTTTCGGTGGTAATATTTTCAAGTGTCGCCATCGCCGAACCCACCATTTGGACTTCTTTGGGCCCCATATGTTTCATCACGCTAGCCGCGTGCTCTTCGCCTAAAGATAGCAACAGAACAGCAGCCTGCGAGGTGCCGTTTAACTCTTGGTTTTTTGCTTTTGCTTTTGCTTCGGCCATTATTCTTGTATCCAAGTTTTCATTACTTGGGCCACCCGTTTAGGGTCTTCTCCAGCAATTTTTTGAGCCATTACCAACCTTTGTTCATAGCTTTTTGGCGCTTCCAAACGCATTAACTCTTCGTCAGCTTCTAAAGCATATTGACCGCCTTCACCTGACTGAGCCTTCGGCTGCCCATCTTCTCCAACCATTACACCCTGTAGAGCCGTTGGCAACACACTGGTCACCGGCTTTGCTAAGAGGCTCTTAATGGTTGGTTTTAACACCACAAAAATAAGTAATAGTGCGAAGATACCACCAACAGCCTGTTTCGCTAAATTTAAGACCCAGGGTTGTTCCCATAAAGGTATTTCTGGCAGAGGTGCCAACACTTCTGGTAGTTTAAATGCCAAATTAGTCACCGTAACACTGTCTCCACGTAATTCATTAAAACCTATGGCCTCTTTCACCAGGTTGGTAAATTTTGCTAAATCATCGACAGTATACGCCTCTGAAGTGGCGACACCTTCAGCAGAAGCCCCCTGTATATTATCAATAACAACCGCCACAGTAATGCGCGTCAACCGCCCTGTTGATAATTGAGTGTGACTAATTTTCTTATCAAGTTCGTAATTTTTAACCGCCCGTTTATTGATATTCATTGACCCTGATGCCACACTCGCTGCTGCCTCTATCCCCACCACCTCGGGTGCCACACCAGCTGCAGGCGGTTGATTTGATAACGCGCCGGGTACACCTTGCGCTCCCGCTAAACTGCTTTGCTCTTCGGTCACTTGCTCGCTTCTTAACGACAGTAGGTCGGGGTTATATTGTTCCTGCGTTTGTTCCGTTATTGTAAAGTCAACGTCCGCTGATACCGACGCCCGAATGGCTCCCGCTCCTACAATGGGTAGTAAAATGCTTTCTACGCGATTGATTAAGTGTTCCTCAACGCCCTGCTTAAACTGAAATTGATTACTGGTCATTGACATCGAATCATCTGATGATCTCGAGCTAAGCAAGGTGCCTTTTTGGTCGACGATGGTGACGTGCGTAGAATCAAGTTGTGGAACGGCTGAGGATACCAGGTGTAAAATCGCTGCCACTTCACCTTTTTTGAGCTCTCGCCCCTGATGCATATCTACTACCACAGAAGCACTGGGAGAGCTTCGGTGCCTTAAAAAAACCGATTGCTTTGGTATCGCCAATAAGACACGCGCTGAACGAACGCTTTGAATAGTAACAATCGAACGCGCAATTTCACCCTCGAGTGCGCGTTGAATTCGAACCTTTTCAATAGAGTGACTGGTACCAAAACCCGATTCTTTCTCTAACAGTTCAAAGCCTTGCCCACCGCCGCGTGGCAGCCCAAGACCAGCCAGTTTTAAGCGCAACTCATCAACTTCGGTGGACGGCACTAAAATAGCGCCTGAACCGGCGTCCAATTTATACTCGACACCCGATTGCTGTAAACCAGACACCACGGCGCTAAGTTCTCTGTCACCGAGGTTGCTGTATAACAAACTGTAATTAGGCGTTTGCGACCATAGCACGACCGCAACCCCTAGCGCGACGCTGACGGCCAGAGCTAGCATAACGCCCACTTGTCGCAGCATCATATTGGTTTGGGGTGTTTGCATTTGCAGGGCTGCTTGCGATGCCGGAGTTGCCATAAATAATTACCTTTAATTGTCTTAATAGTGGTTGCGATAAAACACAAATTACATCGTCATCCGCATCACGTCTTTATACGCATCAATGAGTTTGTTTCTGGTCTGCAATACCGTTTGAAATGATAAATTAGCCTTTTGTAGCGACACCATCACTTCGGCCAGACTGACGTCGGTATCGCCTTTTTCAAACGCCGTTGTTAACGCGCCTGCCTGTTGTTGCGTTTTATTAACCGCTTCAATCGATTGACTCAGCATGCTTGAAAAATCTGTCGATGCAGTTGATTTTGTTTCCGCAATTGGGCTTTGAGCCTGAACCGACATGGCGCGCATTTGAGCCAATACACTATTGATTTCCATATTACTCATTTGATTTCCCCTGTTTGATAGTAAAGATTACTTAAATGGATAATTAGACTCACGCTGGAATCTCAACACCAGCATCGCGCATACGAGCAATTTTGTAGCGCAAGGTTCTTGCGCTAATACCCAGCCGTTCGGCTGTGTTCTTTCTACTGCCATTGGAATGCACAAGCGTTTCTAAAATTAACTTATCTTCAACGGCTTTAACGCCTTCATTCAGTCCATTGTCGCTATTCGCATCCATATTTGTGAGCGCTGGGGCTGACGATTGGCCCAGTTCAAACATTAAGTCTGCCTCACTAATTTCAGAATTAGAGGTCATAATTAACGCGCGCTGGATAACATTTTCTAACTCTCTAACATTGCCTTGCCAGGGATGACTTTCCAGTAGTTTAATCGCGCCAGATGTTAAGCTAGGCACTGATTGTTCGCCGACATAGTGTCTCGCTATCATGGTTTTTGCCAGCGCTAACACATCCGCTTTACGCTCTCTAAGAGGCGGAATATTAATGGGGAAGACATTTATTCTGTATAGCAAATCTTCTCTAAATTTGCCTTCATTAACGAACTCACGCAAGTTTCTATTTGTTGTTGCCAAGACGCGTACATCCAATGGAATAGTCTTTCTACCGCCTAAGCGCTCCACTTCTTTTTCTTGTAATACGCGCAATAATTTGGCCTGTAACAAAATATTCATCTCAGAAATTTCATCCAGCAAAATCGTTCCACCTTGGGCTTGTTCAAATTTCCCCGGTGCCGCCTGATAGGCACCCGTAAAGGCACCTTTTTCATAACCAAACAGCATCGCTTCGAGCATATTCTCAGGAATCGCCGCGCAGTTAACGGCTACAAAGGCTTGCTTGTTTCTAGCTGAGTTTTTATGAATAAAGCGCGATATCACCTCTTTGCCAGTACCACTTTCTCCCTGGATCAACACCGTTACTTCACTTTTTGCAACCCGACCCGCTAGCGCCACGATGTCTTTCATACAGCTATCGTTACTCGGTAGCTCACCAAATGTGGTGGCCACTGGAGCAATCATTTGCTCAACATTTTTGATTAGCGCACTGATCTCGAAAGGCTTGGTCATATAATCGGAGGCTCCTGCTTTAATCGCCCTAACCGCTTTATCCACCGCTGCGTGAGCCGTCATCAACAACACGGGAAGATTTGGGAAGCGTGACTTTAATTCTTCTAACAATTGCAAACCGTCCATCTGCTCCATTTGAACGTCGCTGATGACGAGACGGGCATGATACTTTTCTAGTGCTTTTAATGCCTCTAAACCGTTATCAACGCACTTCGTGCTATAGCCGTAATTTGTTAAGGCATCATCTAGTGCTTCCTGTAACGGCCCATCATCCTCAACGATCAATACATCTATATCTTTCATCGGCTTAATAACTCCTCATTAAATGTTGCGCTGACGCTGAAATAACGACGGGCAAAGTTAACTCCATGGTTGTGCCAACCCCTATATCCGACGTGCATTTGATTTTCCCGTCGTGCGAATTGACGACCTCTTTAACCACCGCCAGGCCTAAACCCGTCCCATTGCTTTTATTGCTATAGAAAGGCTCAAAAATTCGTTGTTGCTCCTGTGCTGTTATACCTACGCCCTCGTCCTTAATGCTGATCTTTAAATTACTAGAGCCGTAAACGGCCACTTCGCACACCACTTTTGCATGACTAGCCCTGGCGTCTAATGCGTTATCAATAAGGTTTGCGAGCGCTCCAATCACAGCATCCTCACTGATATAAAGCTGCCTTCCCTGATTAGTCGGATAGTGAAATTCTACTAATTTATCTTTATAAAGGTCTGATAGACGATCAATAAATTTCCGCAATTCGACCGATGTTTTCATGAACTGCCCTTTATGAGAGTAATTCAACATATCGGTAACCTGTGAGTTCAGACGTCTTAATCGCTCTAGTAATTTTGATGAAAATTTTTGTTGCGATTCCTTGCTTAAGGAGTCTGAACTTAATTGAGACGCATATAGCAGCGCAGATGCTAAAGGTGTACGAATCTGATGCGCAAGACTCGCAGAAAACTCGCCCATTTCGGCGAGTTTCTTTTTGTGTTCGAGCTGTTGATGCAGTTTTTGTTGCTGAGTGATATCGCTCAACAAAACCACGCTCCCTGACTGCCCCATTAAACGGGTAGTAGACAGCGCTATAACCTTGCCATTTTGCAGCGTAAATTGATCATCAATATGATCGCTCTCTATCAAACTGGCCGCTTTTAGCGCGGACCATTGTTGACCAATAAGATCTACTTGCAACCAAAGTCTTGCACAAGCGTTCGCCTTAACAATACTTTTTTTACGATTTAAAACAATCACCGCACCCGGTAAAGCCTCAATCAAACCTTCCAGCTGTCCTGCTAAGGCCTCCTTGTCTGACAGGTGCTGTATTTTTTCGGCATTTGCTCTTGCCAGCTCCTGGCTTAGTACAGCAACCTGTTGTTCTAATTGTTGATAAGAGTCCGTCAGGTGTTGCGAAATTTGATTGAAGGCCTGAAATGCTTCTTCTAGCGGCTGTCCCTTATGAATCAGTTCTGTGGTAGCGAGTAGGCTCATTATCTGCAATATCAATTGAATGTATTACAGCTAATGCTAAAAACATGCCAATTATATTTTTACTTAAAAAACAATGAGTTAAAAAAGCAGCGTTATTAACTGTCAAATAATGGGCGCTCAATCCACCCTTTGAAGTCCGTGCTTACGCATTTTTTCTACCAGGGTTGTACGCCGCATATTGAGTTTTTTAGCCGCGTGAGCCACCACACCGTCTGAATCGTCTAACGCTTGTTGAATAAGCGAGTATTCTAAATCGTTTAGGTGCTCTTTAAGGTCCATTCCCTGCTCGGGTAAAATACCAGAAGAGAGTTTGCTATAAGAAGATGATGGATCGGCAGCCATAGATGCTTTAGGCTCTTCGAATAAATCCGCCTCAAGGGTCAATTCCTGCTGAAGATGAGAAGGCGTATTAGTATATTGATGAAACTTATCCGGCAGGTCTTTCAGGTCTACGACGCCAAAAGCGTGAATAATGGCGAGTCTTTCAACCATATTCGCCAGCTCTCTCACGTTGCCTGGCCAATCGTGCTGGCACAGGGCCATTAAAGCGGCTGAGGTAAAGCGGACGGTGCCTTTTTTATCGTGCTCGATTCGTTGCACCAGCTCACTGATCAATATCGGGATGTCTTCTGCTCGGTCCCTCAGGGGCGCAATAGTAATGGGAAAGACGTCTAATCTATAGAATAAATCTTCTCGGAAGTTTCCATTCTCTATTTCCTTTTGCAGATCCCTGTGTGTCGCCGCTAACACCCGCACATCACAGTGAATAGGCTTATTACTGCCTACTCGTTCAAAAACTCTTTCTTGCAACACACGCAACAGCTTAACCTGCATTTGCATCGGCATATCGCCAATTTCATCTAGAAACAGTGTGCCGCCTTCGGCTAACTCAAAACGCCCCTGCCTGGCCGTTAACGCACCGGTAAAGGCCCCTTTTTCATGGCCGAATAATTCGCTTTCTAACAATTCGGCGGGGATCGCTCCACAGTTAATAGGTACAAACGCTTTCTGTCGACGAGCCGAGTGGTAATGAATATTCCGTGCGATTACTTCTTTGCCCGTACCCGATTCACCTAAAATTAAAACCGTTGCATCCGACACACAGACCTGTTGAATCAGTTGCCTGACGCGTTTTACCTCCTGGCTATTGCCGACTAAGCTTCTAAATAACTCTGACGCCCTTTGAGACACTTCTTCATTTGACGCACTTTCGGCTAACTGTACCTTGCGAATACAGTTAATAAAATTCTGGTACGTCGTTGGCCACTCTAATGGCACTAGATACCTTAAAAGTGCTTTTGAAATTTTGGGCGACTTTCCTTTGTTATGTACGTATACAAAGGGTTGTTGACTTTTGTACTGGGCAAAAAATGCAAAAACATCATCTTCTGAAAAGGCTATTCCTTCAGCCATTATAATGAGCGGTGAATCTTCTTTATTGGCAATACTTAATAGCTTATCAAACGTTATTGGCTTCGATTTATAGTCCAAAAACTCCATCACTGTTTCAATTTGAGAGCAGCGTTTCACATCATTATCAATCACCAATACTTTTTGTAGCGCCATAAAATAAAAAACTCATTTCCGTTGAAACACCGAAGAGTGATCAGTATGTCAAAAAACTGGCGCTTTAGGCAATTTTTTTAGCCCTTAGTCGATTTACACTCCACAGTGCTAGATTTAACTTGACAGCTAGCAAGGCAAGTCTTAGAACGTAGTTATTTCACTTATTACTAACCATTATTGTGACCGAACTTTCTTTAGAATTTCTTTTTGGGCTATTAGCTGCACTCATACTTTTATCTGCTTTTTTTTCAGGCTCTGAAACCGCCTTAATGCGTGTTAATCGTTATCGATTACTGCATTTAATGAAAAGCAACCATATGGGGGCGAAAATGGCTCACAAGCTGTTAAAAAAACCTGACCGTTTGATTGGCCTTATTTTACTCGGCAATAACTTTGTAAATATTTTGGCCACTTCTATCGCCACCATCATTGCGTTACGTCTATATGGTGAAGCAGGCATTGCAATTGCCACTGGCTTACTAACATTTGTGATTCTAATTTTCTCGGAGGTCACACCAAAGACATGGGCGGCTATCCATCCCGAACGTTTGGCTTTTTTTGCCTCGATCATCTACACGCCGCTGTTAAAAATTTTATACCCCCTGGTTTGGTTCGTGAACGCCTTGTCGAATCTACTTCTCAAGGCACTCGGCATAAACGTTCATCATGATACGGACGCTTCGATGAGACACGAAGAGTTACGAACTATCGTCACCGAAGCAGGCACCCTAATTCCCGAAGCACACAAAGATATGTTATTAGGCATTTTAGATCTTGAAGAGGCTACCGTAGAAGACATCATGATCCCCATCAATGAAATTCACGGCATCGACCTCGATGACGATATTGATGAAATAAAAAAACAGCTCTTCAGCTCGCCGTATTCAAATATGCTCGTTTTTAAAACCAATATCGATAATGTACAAGGCTATTTTCGGATAAAAGACCTTTTTAACTTAATTAATAACGATGGTTTCGATCATGAAAAACTGCTATCCGTTAAACGTGACACGTACTTTATTCCTAATAATACGAGCCTCTACCAACAGCTTATTAACTTCCAGCAAAACAAACAGCAAATAGCTCTCGTTGTTAATGAATACGGCAACATCCTTGGGCTAATTACCTTACAGGACGTGCTCGAAGAGGTGATTGGTGAGTTCACAACAGACCCGTCTGATAGTTCGCCTGATATCCAAAGAAAATCCGATGGTTCGCTGTTTATCAATGGCAACATTACCATTAGAGAGCTGAACCGATCACTTCACTGGTCCTTACCTACCGGAGGGCCGAAAACACTTAATGGCCTGATACTCGAATACCTTGAATCCATTCCAGAACAGGGCACTAGCCTTAAACTGTATGGTCACCCGATTGAAATTGTGCAAATGGATGAGAACTCCGTCAAACTTGCGAAGTTTCAATCTAACAAAATCATATAAACACAACAGAGCTTTTAAAAAAACTCTATACTTAAGCCAATTATTGAAACTCCTTTCTTTATGGCGAAGTTAACTCTTTATTTTAATTACAGACCGGTCAATGTTTTTCATCTCGACAACGATGTATCCAGCATTGGACGAGAGCCGTCAAATACATTTGCCATCGATAGTCTTGCCATAGCACCGTCTCATATCAAAATTTCCCGATTATCTGGGAAGTATTTTATCGAAAACTTATCAGAACAATTTCCGACTTCAATCGATAATAAATTAATTCGTCGTCAATTACTCCATCACGGTGACGTTATTCAGCTCGGTAAACATACCCTGCATTTCTCAGACAAGCCCGATACTCTTGACTTAGATACCGACACCACTGAAAACGTATACGAATCGACTCAAAACTTTTCTGGCCGAAATGCCAGGCCTAGGAATGCCATTTTACAAGTGATGAACGGGGATGATATTGGTCTGGTTATCCCCTTAAGCAAGGCAGTCACTGAGCTAAAAACTGCCAATACGACACCGGCTATTATTGCCAAAAGACCAACTGGTTATTATTTGTCAAGGCTGGTGGATGATATCGACATCAAGATTGATGACTTAGCTATCAGCGCTGAGACGAAATTAGACAACGGTACTAAAATTAATATCGCTAACAATAACTACACTTTCTTTATTGAATAATAACCCGCATATGAATAATTCAGAGGAAGAAAAAAGAAGGTTTAAACGCATTTTTCACGACGCCTATATCTGCCTAATTACGCCTGACGAGCTATCGATCCCTTGTCAACTGCTGGATATATCACTAAATGGCTGTTTAGTAGAGGGCGATAGTGAGACAAAATTTCTACGCGTTGACGACGCACTAAAACTCGAAATAATTTTGCACGAAGACCTCATTATTGGCACTTCAGCGCATATTATCTTTGTCGGCGAAGGTGGCCAAATTGGCCTGCAATTTGACGACATAGAAATTGATAGCATCACGTCACTCAGGAGGCTCGTTGAACTTAATATGGGTGATTCAACGATGTTAGAAAGAAATTTGCACGCGCTTAGCGCGCTCCGTGTCGCCAAACTACCTTAAAAAAATTCCAGAGCATCTCTTAATACACTGACTGGGTGCACCTCAAGTCCTTTTACCCCACCTTTTGGAATATTGCCCTTTGGCGCTAAGGCAAACTTAAAGCCGTGCTTGGCAGCCTCGCGAAGCCGCTCCTCACCATTCGGAACAGGACGAACCTCGCCGGATAAGCCGAGTTCACCGAATACAACCCAGTCTTTTGGTATATTTTTAGCTTTAAAGCTAGACAATAAGGCCGCTACTATTGCCAGATCGCCGCCCGTTTCCATTACTTTTAGGCCACCAACGATATTCACAAAGACATCCTGGTCTAATAGCGAACATTGACCGTGACGGTGCAGAATAGCCAGCAGCATGGCCAACCTGTTCTGATCCATTCCGACCGTTACTCGTCTCGGGTTACCTTGTCTGCTTTCATCAACCAGCGCCTGCACTTCAACTAGCAAAGGTCTTGAGCCTTCCCTTGTCACCATCACAACACTGCCTGGCACTTCTTGCTCGTGCCGTGAAAGAAAAATAGCCGACGGGTTAGTGACTTCGCGGAGCCCTTTTTCTGTCATCGCAAACACACCCAACTCGTTAACCGCGCCGAAGCGATTTTTTATCGCGCGAATCATCCTAAATCGGCTACCCGAATCACCTTCAAAATAGAGCACAGAATCCACCATATGCTCGAGCACTCGCGGCCCTGCGATGGCGCCTTCCTTAGTCACATGGCCAATCAAAAATATGGTCGTATTCGTGCGTTTCGCAAAACGAACTAGACGAGCAGCACACTCCCTTACTTGCCCAACAGAACCTGGAGCCGATTGCAGCTCATCACTGAAGACCGTCTGGATCGAGTCAACCACCAACACATCGGCCGCCAGTTTCTCGGCTGTCGCTAAAATAATTTCAAGTGATATCTCACAAAGGATTTGTACTTTATCGACCGACAGCTGCAGCCTGGTGGCGCGCATACTGACTTGTTGAGCCGATTCTTCACCACTAACGTATAAAGCATTCGAACCTTCGCTTAAGTTAGCCAGCGCCTGTAGCAATAAAGTTGATTTGCCAATACCAGGGTCGCCACCAATTAAAATAGCCGAACCCGGTACAATTCCACCGCCTAATACACGGTCTAATTCTTCTAACCCGCTCTTGGTCCGTTCAATGAACCCTGTTTTTACATTCGACAGTATCTCTACATCGCCAGAACTCGTTTGATCTGCGTAACCACTAAATCGATTTACCGTCGGCGAACTGGACAGGGTAGATTCTTCTAGCGTATTCCAGCCCCCGCAATCCTGGCATTGCCCGGACCACTTTGAAACTTTTACACCACATTCGCGGCAGCTATAAAGAATTTTTTGTTTACTCGCCATCGTCCTTTTCTCTAATTATTTTTCTCACTCGTTCAGTAACGCCGCACATTAATTCATATGTAATGGTGCTGCTTTTTTCAGCAATTTCATCAATGGGCAGTCCGTTACCCCATAAAATGACCTCATCTCCAATACGTATATCGCGACAATGGCTTACGTCCACATTGATAGTGTCCATGGACACGCGGCCAACTAAATGCGCTTTTTGGCCAGCAACGATTACCGGCGTACCCGCTATCGCGTGGCGAGGGTAGCCATCACCATAACCAATTCCAATCGTCGCGATCAAACTGGTTTTAGTAGCCAGCCAACTGCCACCGTAACCGACGCGCGCTCCTTTCTTAATGGTGCGTAGCGATATAACCTTGCTGCTTAGCGTCATCACGGGTTTTAGTCCTTCATCTGCGGCTGCTTTATGACAGAAAGGACTACCGCCATAGAGCATTATGCCCGGTCTGACCCAGTGTCGTTGTGCATACTGCCAGCCTAACAGGCCAGCAGAATTAGCAATACTTTGCTCACCAGTTAAGCCTTTCACGCTTATATCAAATAATTGAATCTGCTCTTCTGTGGAGGTTGAAGTCATATCGTCGGCGCAGGCCAGGTGCGTCATTAGCTTAATCGGTTGGCGAACTTTACCCGATAACAATAACCGATCATTCAAACGGCTAACGCTAGAAGTCTCAACGCCTAAACGATTCATCCCGGTATTAATTTTTAGCCACACACAAATAGGTTTGGATAATACCACCAAATTGAGTAGATCAATTTGATACTCACTGTGAATAACGGCGTCCAAATCATAGTGAGCAAATGGAGACACTTCCTCAGCTTCGACGAAGCCCGCTAACACCAGGATGGGCTTAGTAATACCTCCTTCGCGTAAGATGATGGCTTCGTCTAATCTTGCTACCGCAAAGCCATCGACATTTGACAACGCCTTTGCCACGAGCAACATGCCGTGCCCATACGCATCTGCCTTGATGACCGCCATAAGTTTTGAATGGCTGGCCGCGCGTTGAACAACAGCCGCATTATGCTGCAGCGCTGCTAAATCAATAATGACCTGGGTATGGCTAGACACGCTGTCCTTTGTGCAGGGCTAAGACGCTATAAGGCGCGATGTGACGTTACGCTTAGTACTCATCATCAATGTAGCCATCATTTGCGTAGTTTTCAAAACGAGTGTACTGGCCAAGGAAGGTTAAACGACAGGTTCCAATTGGTCCATTACGCTGTTTGCCGATAATAATTTCAGCGACACCCTTTGACTCGGAGTCTTCGTTGTACACCTCATCCCTGTATATAAAAATGATCACGTCGGCGTCTTGCTCGATACTTCCCGACTCCCTTAGGTCCGACATCACTGGTCTTTTATTAGGCCGTTGCTCCAGGTTACGATTCAGCTGCGATAAGGCCACCACAGGAACATTTAACTCTTTCGCTAAGGCTTTCAATGAACGAGATATGTCGGAAATTTCGGCCACACGACTCTCACTTTTTGATGGTGACTGCATCAATTGTAAATAATCCAGTACGATAAGACCTAATTGACCGTGCTCTTTCATTAAGCGGCGAGCTCGCGCGCGTATTTCGATAGGGCTGAGCGCAGCGGTATCATCAATAAATAATTTGGTTTCAGCCAGTAAATTGATAGATGACTGCATACGCGGCCATTCATCATCATCTAACTGCCCCGTACGAACCTTATGCTGATCGATTCGACCTAAGGAGGACATCATCCTCATCGCCAACGAATCACCCGGCATTTCCATACTAAACACGGCGACGGGCAGGCCACTTTGAATGGCGACATTTTCCGCCATATTCATCGCGAAACTGGTTTTTCCCATTGAAGGTCGGCCAGCCACAATGATCAAATCTGCCGGTTGAAGACCCGACGTCATTTCATCTAAATCAGCAAATCCCGAACTCACGCCGGTAATCGTATTTTGATTTTCGTGCAATTCGGTAATCCGATCGACCGCTTTACCGAGCAAGTCCTTAATCGGTTCAAAGCTTTTTTTACCTTTAGCGCCTTGCTCGGCTATTTTAAAAACTTTACTTTCAGCATCGTCGAGCAACTCATTAATATCGCGCCCTTCGGTATCAAAGCCTGAATCGGCGATGTTATTACCAATGTGAATGAGTTGACGACGAACAGAACGCTGGCGAACTATCGTTGCGTAACTAACAATATTGGCTGCACTGGGGGTGTCATTAGCCAGTGCGCCCAGGTAAGCCAAACCACCGACGGCCTCAAGGTCACCTGATTGACCCAGCACTTCAGAAATCGTGACCAAATCAAACGGTTCATCCCTTCTTGCTAAGTCGGCGATCGCATCAAAAATCAAACGGTGATCCTTGCGATAAAAATCTTCGGCATACACCTTATCGGAAACTGCATCCCAACACTGGTTATCCAGCATTAAACCACCTAGAACCGATTGCTCTGCCTGTAAGGAATGCGGCGGTACACGAAGAAAGTCCTCGTTATCAGACGTGTCGTAATCAAATTGAGGTTCAGCCATAGCGAATCGTTAGAGTTTAAGATTGATTGATTGTACAGGAAGGATAATTCTCATCGCAAAAAAAAGCCGGTGTCAAAAGACACCGGCTTTTTATAGCTGATAACGGGTTATTCTTCAGCAGCAACCACGGCTACTTTAAGACTAACAATAACATCCGTATGCAAATGCACAGGGATCTCAAAATCACCAAGTTGTCTAATTGAACCTTCAGACAATTTAATTTCTAATTTGTCGAGTTCAACACCAGCTTCCGCAGTTGCTTTGACAATATCTGACAGGCCAACCGAACCAAATAACTTCCCTTCCTCACCAGCCAGGTGAGCAATTGTCAGGCTTAGTTTTTCAACTAATACACCCTTTTTCTGAGCTTCAACCAAGCGTTCAGCTGCAGCTTTTTCAAGTTCAGCTCTACGTTTTTCAAACTCTTCAATTCGGTCCGCAGTGGCAAGAACTGCTTTGCCATTTGGCACTAAGTAATTACGCCCAAAACCCGCTTTGACTGATACTTTATCGCCCAGGTTACCAAGGTTTGCTATTTTTTCCAGAAGAATAACGTCCATCGCTCTCAATCCTATATATTTTAAATTTAACCCAGCGTTAGGTTTTAGCTAAAAAACGCAAACGCCAATTCATCCAAACATCCGACAACCCAATAAGTATTATGGGTAACATCAAATGTGGCACAAAAAAAACTGCGATGTAAAAAGCAAATAAAAGGTATCGACCAGCACCTCTATTTTTTACAATCACATGAACAACTGATATACCTGCTATAAAAAACAATAACAGAACTTGCATATCCAAATTCCATACTAACTCAGCTAACTGTCCATCAAATAAAAAAGCCAGGCCAATAAATACTACAAACACTAAGGCGTCAC
>JASJGO010000026.1:0-4706 GCA_033791505.1 Cycloclasticus sp. | reverse complement strand
ACGACTGGTTTCAAGCCCTGTTCACCAATCATCAAAACAAGCCAAAACGCAATAAAGGCAAAAATTAAATTGGCGACAGGTCCCGCTAATACAATAAGAAACTTACTTAAAAGGGGTTTGTTATTAAATGCCAGATGCCTTTCGTCTTCATTTACGTTACCTTCATTTTCATCCAGCATTTTCACGTAACCGCCTAACGGAATGCCAGCGACGACATAATCAGTTGGATCGTCTTTTCTATTGAATTTAAATAACGGCTTGCCAAAGCCGACGGAAAAACGCAGCACCTTAACACCGCACTTCCTGGCTACCCAGAAGTGGCCGAACTCATGAATGGTCACTAGAATTCCGAGCGCCACAATAAAAGAGAGTATCGCAATAATAATCGTCACTAAAAAAGCTCCCTATATTTCGTTGCCAATTTTCGTGTTGCAGCGTCGGCCTGCAGAACGGTATCTATTGAATCCACCGCAACCACATCAGAGTTTGTTAGCGTTTTTTCAATCAGTTTTGGAATATCAGTAAAACTAATTTTACCCGTCAAAAACGATTCGACGGCTACCTCATTAGCTGCATTTAGAATAGACGGCGCCGTACCCTTTGTTTGTAATGTTTCGTATGCCAACCGCAAACAGGGGAACATATCGTAGGATGGCAATTCAAATGATAATTGATTATTGAGCATAAAATCTAAGGCCGACACTCCACTATCATGCCGCTCTGGCCAGGCCAGAGCATGTGCGATCGGTGTTCTCATATCAGGATTACCGAGCTGCGCGAGCACAGAGCCATCGATATAATCGACCATTGAATGAATGATACTCTGTGGATGAATCAGCACCTGAATTTGATCAGCGGGCATATCAAATAAATAGCTGGCTTCAATCACCTCCAGGCCCTTATTCATCATCGTCGCTGAATCCACAGAAATCTTTCGTCCCATTGACCAGTTTGGATGCGCGCAGGCTTGTTCAATGGTCACGCTTTCCAATTCGTCCTGGCTGTTATTTAGAAACGGCCCACCAGATGCGGTCAGTATTAACTTTCTTATACCTGCCGCGCGTTGGCCAGCTTTGAAACCAGATGGCATGCACTGAAAAAGCGCATTATGCTCACTATCTAACGGCAGTAAGACGGCGCCACTGTGCTTTGCCGCCGACATCAATAAATCGCCTGATATGACCAGCGCCTCTTTATTAGCCAACAATAATTTTTTACCCGCATTGGCCGCCGCCAAAGTGGGCAATAACCCAGCTGCACCGACTATAGCGGCAACAACGATGTCTACCTGAGGCATTTGTGTGATAACTTCTAACGATGCTTTTCCCGATAAAACCGTCGTATCGGCGGCGTCAGATAGCTCGATATTTTTTCTAAACTCTTCTGCGATATCGGCATCTGGAATGACCGCATAACTGGGCTTAAATTCTATGCACTGCTGCAATAAGCGCTCAGTATTCTTATTCGCCGACAGTGCTATAACAGAATAAGCCTCTTTATTAAGCCTTAAAACATCTAGTGTACTCAGCCCAATGGAACCCGTGGATCCCAGTACGCAGACTCCTTTCATACAAACATCTCGGACAATAAGATACTCAGCAAAAACACAGGCCCTGCCGCGACAAGACTATCGATTCGATCGAGCATACCGCCGTGCCCTGGCAAGATATTACCGCTATCTTTAACCTTGGCCCGCCTTTTAATCAGACTTTCGAATAAATCACCATAAACTGAGATAAACGCAACGAACAACGATGTCAGCATAAAGAAGGTAGGACCATCAACGGCAAAGTAACCGGCCGCGAAAAATGAAAATATTAGACTGCTCAGTAAGCCGCCAACAACTCCCTCGATTGATTTGCCCGGACTAATAATGGGCGATAACTTATGTCGACCCAATGCTCTACCGGCGAAATAAGCCCCACTATCGGTAATCCATATCAACAACAATAAATACATCAGTAACTCAGGGCCTTGTTCGAAACCAAACCTTAATTGGTATAAGGAAACAAACGTCATATTAATAACAGCCATGCCTAATAAGATCATCAATGGCATACTTAGTTTCATTGTTAACAACAATGACGGCAAAGCGATGATAAGCAACGTTAACACTACCCAAAAGCTCACACTAATGCTCATGAATTGCTGAAGAAAAATCGAACTTAGCGCGTTAACAGCAAAAGCAATGGCCAGCAGTATCACCGCAAGAAAGCATTGCCTGATTGGTTTTTTTATACCGCTCAATGCCGCCCATTCATAGGCCGCAATCAGCACGATTAAACTCAATGCTATAACAAACACTTGCTCTGGTGAAAACAGGACGACCCACAAAACGACAGGAATAAGAACAACTGCCGTTAATATCCGCTGTAGCAGACTATTCATGATTTTGACACGCTATTATTTATTTGTTCACTGGTATGTCCAAACCGGCGTTGACGCGAGGAATAGCACTTAATAGCATCAATAAGCGCTTTTTCATCAAAATCTGGCCATAGAACATCTGTAAAGTAGAGCTCACTATAAGCGATTTGCCAAAGCAAAAAATTACTAATTCTTTTTTCGCCGCCCGTTCTAATAAACAAATCTGGGTCAGGAACACTCGCAGTCGATAAAAAGTCCTCCACTTTAAGCTCTGAAGTAGGCTGATGATTATCTTGCGAGTGCTTTAATAATCGCTGAACGGCCTGTTCGACGTCCCATTGCCCGCCATAATTGGCGGCGATAATCAGCGTCAAGCCTGAATTTTCACCTGTTAACGCTTCCACTTCTACAATTTTAGTTTGCAGGGCAGATGAGAACCGCGAGCGATCGCCTATTACCTTTAATCGGATATTGTTTTTCTGTAGCGCCGAGGCCTGGCTTTTTAGTGTCAGCGAAAAAAGGCCCATCAGTACATCGACCTCTTGCTTTGGACGGAGCCAATTTTCACTACTAAAGGCAAATACCGTCAGTGTCGCTACGCCATGAGAGACACAGGATTCGATCGTTTTTCTTAATGCATCAACCCCGGCTTTATGTCCAAAAGCGCGTGGTTTATTTTGTCGAACTGCCCAGCGACCATTACCATCCATAATAACGGCTATATGCTGAGGTATATTGAGTTGGCTAGACTTATTTATGTTTTTTTCCACAACAATTCTCTATATCTCTTTTATTGAAAAGAGCAACGCTTATACTTTGCAGAACTATCGTTAACAATACAGAATTAATTACTGATTAAAACTACATTGACATCAGATCAGTTTCTTTAATGCCAAGATACTTATCAACGATCACGACGTGTTCGTCGGTCACTTTTTGAATACGCTCTTCACCGGCGCGAAGCTCATCTTCAGTAATCATTTTCTCTTTTAACGCTTCTTTGAACTCGGAATTTGCATCACGACGTATATTCCTAACTGCAACTTTAGCGTTCTCAGCTTCATTACGAACAATTTTCACCAAGCTTTTACGTCTTTCTTCGGTCAACGGTGGCATCGGCACACGAATGACATTACCCGCAGTTACTGGGTTGAGCCCTAAATCAGATTTCATAATCGCTTTTTCTACTGGACCGATCATTGTCGCTTCCCACGGCATAATCGATAAGGTTCTAGCGTCTTCAATATTCACGGTTGCTACTTGATTTAACGGCGTGTCCACGCCGTAATAAGAGACGACTATCTGCTCTAATAAACTCGGGTGCGCACGCCCAGTCCGAATCTTAGCGAGCGCTTTTTGAAAAGCTTCTACCGATTTCCCCATGCGCACGTTGGCGTCTTTAACAATATCTTCAATCATAATATTCTCTACTGTTATTCTACTAAGGAACCTATATCTTCACCCTCGACTACCCGTTTAATGGCTCCCTTGTCGAATATATTAACCACCCTCAAGGGCAGCTTATGGTCACGGCATAATACCAGAGCCGTCGCATCCATTACATCCAGCCGTCTGTCGATGGCTTCGTCGAAACTGATGCGCGAGTAAAATTCTGCATTAGGGTTTTTAACTGGGTCTTCAGAGTAAATACCGTCGACTTTTGTGGCTTTAATCAACAATTGAGCATCCACCTCAATACCTCGTAAACTAGCAGCAGAATCCGTAGTGAAAAATGGGTTGCCCGTACCTGCCGCGAAGATGACAACCCGACCTTTTTCTAAATGCCTAATCGCTCTGCGTCGCTTAAAGTCTTCACAAACTTGATTAATTTGCAGCGCTGACATCACTCGGACAGGTTGCCCCAGTGATTCAAGCGAATCTTGCATAGCTAAAGCGTTAATAACGGTCGCCAACATGCCCATATGGTCACTGGTAACACGATTTAACTCCTTGGACGCAATTTCTGATCCGCGTAATATATTACCGCCACCAATTACCAGGCCAACTTCAACACCCGCATCACAAAGCTCTTTTATTTCCTTCGCGAGCCTCAGAACTGTAGCGCTATCAATACCACCAGCGGCATCACCCATAAAGGCTTCACCGCTTAACTTCAACAATATTCGTTGATACGCCAGTTTAGTCATTGATTATTCGCCTCGTACTTGAGCCATTACTTCAGCAGCAAAATCCTCTTCTTTTTTCTCGATGCCTTCGCCTACTTCGAAACGTATGAATGAGCGTACGCTGGCATTATTAGACTTTAACAGTTGTTCTACCGTTACATCGGTATCTTTTACAAAAGGCTGCCCTAAAAGCGTCACTTCCTTAAGGTATTT
>JASJGO010000025.1:0-5328 GCA_033791505.1 Cycloclasticus sp. | reverse complement strand
TATTCCGATCACCATCACCCAGCGTAAACCCGAGTCCAGACTGGCAGAAAACTCATCGTGCTTTTCCGCCGCATGACTTTTAGACAGATTCGGTAAAATAACAGTCGCCAACGCAATACCAAAAATGCCTAATGGAAACTCCACGAGCCGATCTGAATAATAAAGCCATGAGACGCTTCCGGCTACCAAAAACGATGCCAGCAAAGTATCCACCAATAGATTGATTTGAGTCACCGATACGCCAAATAAAGCGGGCAACATCAGGTTCATTATTTTTTTTACGCCGGCGTGCTGACGATCAAATTTTAATCGCGGCATTAAACCGAGTTCATTCAAATAGGGAAATTGAAAAGCCAGTTGCACAATGCCCGCTAACAACACCCCCCAGGCGAGGGCCATAATGGGTCTATCCAGCAACGGAGATAGCCAAAATACCGCCGCCAAAAATGAAAGGTTTAAAAACACGGGCGTTATCGCAGGAATGGCAAATTTCCCAAAGGTGTTTAAGACCCCACCCGCCATCGCCGTGAGTGATATAAAAAATAAATAGGGGAAGGTTAGCCGTAGCATATCAACGGTCAGGTCGAAACGCGTTCCATTCATCGCAAAACCCGGGGCAAACAGGTAAATTAAAACTGGTGCGCCAATAACACCCAGCAGGGTGATAAAAAACAAGATGGTCGCCAGGGTACCAGCAGTTTTTTCAATAAGATCTTTTAGCGCTTCTGTCGATTTATTTTCTTTATAGTCCGACAACACGGGGATAAACGCTTGCGAAAAAGCCCCTTCTGCAAAGAGCCGGCGCATAAAGTTTGGAATTTTAAAGGCGACAAAAAAAGCATCGGTACCCGCATCAGCACCAAAAAAACGAGCAATAACAATATCTCTGATAAAACCTAAGACACGTGAAATCATCGTCATGCTACCCACAATAGCAGTCGATTTAATTAACTTATTATTCAGTGTCTTCACCCCAGAGAGTCCGTAGATATCTTCATTATAAGGTGTGTATGAAACATAGACAGCACAGATTCAACTAAAAGATTGAATCTATGGCTCGTCGCCTCTAGAATTCATTACTATCTAAGCGCTAGGGGTTAATGATTTGAATCGGAAACAAAAGAGCTGGTTAAAGCGTTTATTATTTGCCGCTCTATCCGTTATTACTATCATCGTTACCCTGCCCTACGTTATCCAGTACGGCATACTTAAAAGCTTAACCAATGCTGGTAGCAAAGAAGCATCTATCGATGACGTAGACTTCAATCTTTTTTCCGGCGAACTGAGTATAAAAAATTTACGCTCACGACGACTGGAGCACCCTGAACTGATTGCATCATTGATAAACATCAATGTCGACTGGCTACCGCTTTTTAGTAAACGGCTACATATCACATCGTTATCACTAAAAGATTCAAGCATCAACATTCAACAGCTCAACCCAACAACTCTTTTTATCGCGGGCATTGAAATCCCTTTGGCCGATGCCGAGAATGATGACACAAAAACTGTAGAAAATATCGACCAACGCTGGGGTGTAGGCCTGGGCAGACTTCACCTCATCAATAGTAGTATTATTTATCAGTCAGCTGAGTTTTCAGAAAAATTACTCGTTGAGGACTTTGAAATAACTGAGGTTTTTAGCTGGCAAACAGGCCAATCTTCAAACTTTACTTTCAACACACAATTAGATGATGCAAGCATTAACGGAGAACTTAAGATCTCAATTTTTGCTGAAAAACCATCGATTGAAGGCCAACTGAACCTCAAGCGATTAAATTTAGAGCGTTTTCAACCACTGTTTAAAAACCAACTAACCGCGCTAACGGGTCAATTAAACGCCGATATTAAGTTTTCTATACTATTGGGAGAAAACAGCTTTAGCTACCAACAAAACGGAAGCGTTTCTATTGATCAATTACTAATCAGCGATACTAAACTTAAAACGACGCTTTCATCCATTAGCTGGCTCGGCGATATTGATTTTGACAAAAGTGCTGACCAGCAAGTTTTAAAGCTTACGGCTGACATTGGCATACGCGAAGCACTAAGTATCAACCAACAAACAGGGTTCACCCTTGCTGAAATAAAAAAAATCTCTGTGGATGATATCGTGATCCGCAATATCGAAGATATTCAGATAGCTTCTTTGCAACTCGAAGGTTCGTCAGTGGCAAAAAACAGCCCGGACACTAGTTTGGCTGACAGTAAAAAAATTCTTATTGATCATATAAAGATCATGGATCTTAGCTCTATTGACATTAAACGAGTCCAGATTGATTCATTAATGAGTCAAATCGATATTGATCGACAGGGTGATATTTTGTTAATCAAACGACTACAAGAAAACCTGCCCTTTTCAAAAGCCGCGCAAGCCGAGGACATTGATACTACCGAGACAGAAGAAAAGCCTGTTCAAATAAAACTGGGGGCTTTATCTATCTCAAAAAATAGCGTCATTAAGCTATCGAAAGATAGCGAACAAGGCCTCATTAAAAAGTCGATCAACATCGATGAATTTAAACTGGGTACGATGGATACATCTGCTGCAACAAAACCCACACCCGTTAAATTGCTAGCCAGCATAGACAAGTTTTCAAAAATATCGGTGAATGGCAATATTAATCCCTTTGGCGAAAAAACCAATATAGATATCCTAAGCACCCTTTCCGCTGTTGAGCTGCATGAATTTTCTCCGATTATTAGAGAACACCTAGGCTACAACATAAAAAATGGTCAACTTAATGCTGATTTAAATATGCGTATTAAGAACAATATTCTCGACGGCAAGGCGGAATTAAATATTAACCAACTGATACTAGAGCCGGCCGATGAGGGAAAAATGGCCAAAATGACTCAGCAACTTTCAATGCCTCTGGATTCCGCTCTTTCTTTATTGCGCGATGATAATGACGACATAAAACTCGGTATCCCAGTAAACGGTAATGTCGATTCACCTGACTTTAACACGAGTGATGTCATCAACACCGCTCTTGGTAACGCTATGCACGGTACAGTAATAAATGTACTTAAATATGCTCTCCAGCCCTACGGACTCATCTTTATGGCGACAGAGAAAGTCTATGGCGCAGCAACGGCCATTAAGCTAGACTCTCTTATATTTTCAGCAGGAGATGCCTCACTATCCGCCGACGCGATAAACTACCTTGAAAGGATCGGCGAACTGATGCAAAAAAGGCCTAATTTAAGGATTCGTGTTTGTGGTGTATCCACGACTGCCGACCTCACTGTATTAAAACCTCCCATTGATAATAAGGAACCAACAAGCTATAACAAACCATCAGTTCTAACGCCTGAAACCATAGAAAATAAATTGATCATGCTTGCTAATAACCGCGTAGCTGCCGTTAAATCACACTTAATTTCTAAATACGACATTGACGCGACAAGATTATTTACTTGCACCCCAAATATAGAGACTTCAACGGAGCAAGAAAGTGTCGCCCCACCGCGCATCGAACTTCTGATTTAAGCAACGACTATATCGCTGCGACAGGTTATTGACGCTAACTATTTTTAAGCCTAGCTTTGTCACCAGCCCTTATAAAAGGCAACGCTAGATACGTAATCTGCTTGACAAATCATCTATAGTTCCTCAAAATACGCAATCTTTTTTACATCATTCAGAGGATTTACCTTGGCTAACAGTGCACAAGCGTTAAAACGCTCAAAACAAGCAGAAAAAAGTCGTCAACAAAACATGACGTCACGCACTAGATTGCGTACATACATCAAACGAGTTATTAATAGTGCCGACGAAGGTAATGCTGAAGGAACGACCATTGCTTACAAAGACGCTGTGCCTTATATTGATTCTGCGGTTAATAAAGGCTTAATACACAGAAACAAAGCCGCTCGCTTAAAGAGTCGTTTGAATGCTCGCATCGTTAAATTACAGCAAGTATAACGAACACACACCATTAAATAAAAAAGCCGACCTTGAGGTCGGCTTTTTTATGCTTGAGCAAGTATCAGCCCTACACCAGTACCATGTTATCTCGATGAATAAGCTCTGCCTCTGCAACAAAACCAAGTAAACGTTCAATATCAGCGCTTTTACTTTGCTTTATTTTATCGATATCTATGGAGGCGTAATTCACTAAACCACGTGCAACCTCAGTGCCATCCTGTTCAACGCAAGTAACGAGTTCTCCGCGATCAAACTTTCCTTTAACCGCCAGCACGCCAACCGCTAATAAACTAACACCTGATTTTTTAAGCGCATTAACTGCCCCCACATCAAGAACCAATTGGCCTTTAATATCTAAATGAGCCGTTAACCACCTTTTTCTGGCGGATACAGGTGCCTCATTTGGCACCAACAATGTTCCAATTGTCTGCCCTTCAATGACATCCAGAATAACTCGTTGCTTAAGGCCTGGAGCGATAATAGTCGCAGAACCTGATCGAGACGCGAGTCGTGCCGCTGTTAACTTGGTTCGCATACCCCCTCGGCCTAGCACACCAGCACCACCGCTAGCTGCCTGATCAAGCTTTTCGTCGTCTACATTGGCTTGCACTATCAATTGCGCCTTCTCAGAAACCCTGGGGTCAGCGTCAAACAGACCTTCCTGGTCGGTTAAAATCATTAATAAGTCAGCACTCATTAAATTAGCAATGATAGCTGCTAAGGTATCGTTGTCACCGACTCTCAGCTCTTCATTCGCGACGACGTCATTTTCATTGATAATGGGAACAACAGATAGTTCCAATAATTTTTTTATCGTCGCGCGCGCATTAAGGTATCGCGTCCTATTGGCGAGGTCATCGTGTGTTAATAAGACTTGTGCCGTTTTTGAGCCCAGCGCTTTGAAACTTTGCTCGTAGGCTTGAATTAGCCCCATTTGCCCAACTGAGGCCGCCGCCTGTAATTCGTGCAGCGCATGCGGCCGCTTACTCCAACCCAGCCGAAGCATGCCTTCCGCCACCGATCCTGAAGAAACAACGATGACATCGATACCACGAGATTTTAGCTCGTTAATTTGAGCGACCCATCCATTTATCGCCACGTGATTTAAACCTTGACCGTTACCCGTCAACACGGCGCTGCCAATCTTAATGACGCAACATTTAACCTGTTTTAAATCTGCTCTTGATTTCATGGTGATACTTCAAATATCTTCTTCGACCTGTTCTTGTTGGCTTAATTCTAATTCTTTTTGTAAATCCAGGTAATCCATAATCGCGTGTACCAGGCGTTGAGTACCTATTTTCTTCATCGCAGATACCGCAAACACGGGGCCTTCCCATTCCAGTTCGTCAACTATCATTTGACAAAAATTATCGACCTAGTCTTCTGGCAACAGA
>JASJGO010000024.1:0-3401 GCA_033791505.1 Cycloclasticus sp. | reverse complement strand
ATATCAAAAGGAAGGGTATTAATATGCGAGTACTGGTTATTGAAGACGATCAAACGCTCCAGGAGTTACTGGTTTATAATCTGACCTCAAAAGGATACGCCGTTGATGCGGCTAGTAACGGGCGAGATGGGCTCTTTATGGCTACGGAATACCCCATTGATGTGGCTATTATCGACATCGGGCTACCCGATATTTCAGGCCTTGAGGTGATAAAAGACCTTCGTCAACGCGGCATAAATTTCCCGGTTTTAATATTAACAGCAAGAACTCGTTGGGAAGAAAAGGTTGAAGGATTAGAGGCAGGGGCGGATGATTACGTCGCTAAGCCTTTTCATATGGAAGAACTGCTGGCCCGCATGAACGCATTAATACGTCGCTCAGCAGGTTTGTCTTCGCCTGAAGTGGTGTGCGGTCCGATCAAAATCAATACCAGCGCGCAGCAAGTTCTAGCAGATGGTGTACCCATTGATCTAACGGCCTACGAATATAAAATGCTGGAATATATGATGATCCATTCTGGGCGGGTTATCTCTAAAAGTGAAATCATTGAACATATATATGATCAGGACTTCGACCGTGATAGCAATGTCATAGAGGTTTTCGTCGGTCGATTAAGAAAAAAACTTGACCCAACTGATGCACTCAAACCCATTGAAACACTCCGTGGTCGAGGCTATCGATTCACTATCCCATTGAATAAATGATTGTCGCGCTTAAAAGGTGAAAAATAGTATCCAGTCTCGTCTGATTATTTCGGCGAGCTTTGTTCTTTTTTGTTTTTTTGGCCTGGCAGGTTTTGCCTTAGATACAGCATACCAAAAAGGTGCGCAAAATGCGCTCAACGAGCGACTTCAAATCCATTTGTACTCTATTTTGGCTGCGGCTGAACTCAGTAAAGACAATAAAATAATCATGTCTTCAGGGCTTTCTGAGCCACGCTTTGCACAAATCGATTCGGGTTTATCCGCTTTCGTTTTTGACGATATAGGACGCTTGGTTTGGCGAAGTGCCTCATCAGCGGGGGACACAGTAAAAACACAAAAAGAACTCGGGGTCGGTGAAAAAAACATCATAAATAAACGATCAGATAACCAGCCCGTAATTGAATTACGCTACAAGGCTGTCTTAGAGAATTCAAACGGTCTTTCTAAGGCCTTCGAATTTATTGTTGTAGAGTCTACGCGGAGCTTAGATAGTCAGGTCTCTGGTTTTAGGGCTGTGCTGTGGCAATGGCTAGGAGGGGTAGCAGTATTGCTAATGGTAATACAGTTTTTTATCCTGAGAAGAAGTCTCGAACCACTGAGGAAAATAGTTTTCGACCTGGAAAAAATCCAAGTCGGTGAACGCGAGCATCTTGATAATCATTATAGTGAAGAACTTAAAGATATCGCTGATACGCTAAATAGGTTGGTCGATAATGAACGTAGCCATTTACTTCGATATAGAAACACTCTTGCAGATTTGGCGCACAGTTTAAAAACACCTATTTCTGTGCTCACGGGTTTGTATGAACAGGGTAGCTTGTCAGTTAAGGACGTAGATATTCTGAAAAAACAAACGCTACGAATGCGACAATCGGTTGATTTTCAACTTCATAAAGCGGCCGTCAAAGGTCACCAAACGCTAAATAAACCACTACACCTTGAGCCCCTCATTGAACAAATCCTTGGTTCACTCGATAAGGTGTACTCAGATAAGCAACTAGTTGTATCCACGAGCATCGATAAAAATATTAAATTTAGTGCCGAAAAAGGAGATTTATTTGAATTATTTGGCAACTTGTTGGATAACGCATATAAGTGGGCTAACACTAGAGTAAGTATTACGGCTCATAGTGTGGAGAAGACTAAAAGCACGCCACCAGGTATTCAAATTATTATTGAGGATGATGGGCCTGGTATTCCAAAGGATAAGCTGTCTGAGGTCATGCAGCGGGGTACCAGGGTAGATGAATCTATCGCAGAAAATGGGATAGGTTTGGCGATAGTGAATGAATTAATAGGTTTATATAAGGGTGAAATGACGTCTGTTGAAAGTAGTTTCGGTGGTCAAGCCTGGCTGATTAAAATTCCAGGCCGTGCAGTATAACTAACCGCACGACCTAGCTAGGATCAAGCTTTAATCTAGTTTGAACTTAGAACTCGTCAGTTGAAGGCTTTCGGAAAAAGACGTCAGCTTAGCTACAATTACATCGACTTCTTGTACGTTTAATCGCGTTGATTCAACAGACTTCGCCATAACAATCACATTATCCATGACTCTGGTGGCTACGATTTCTTGTTCATTGGCGGTCGACGAAATATCATTGTTCATGGTTGAAATTCCATTGGCTTGCTGCTCAATAAGGTCTAAAGCGTCACCTGCGATGCGGGTATACTCTGAATTAAGTTTAGATTTTTCAGCAGCTAAAGTCATTGAGTCGACCGATTCTTGTGCGGCTGCACAGAGTTTAACAACCAGTTCTTTAATTTTATTAGTCGCTTCTGACGTCCTAGAAGCGAGTGTTCTGACTTCATCAGCAACAACGGCGAAACCTCGTCCATGTTCGCCGGCTCTTGCGGCTTCAATGGCAGCATTTAAGGCCAGTAAATTTGTTTGGTTAGAAATGTCGTTAATAACATCCAGGAACTGATCAACGTCCTTAGTGTCGCGAGAAAGCGTGTTGACCAGCGAAGATGCCTGGTCGATTTCATTATTCAATTCTTCTGAAATAGAAATGGTTTTAAGAATAATATCCTGGCCTTTAGTCACTTCTTCTTTCACCGAATCAGACGACTCGACGGCTTTAGTGGCATTACTCGACATATTGTTTACGCTTTCTTGCATGCTCGCCATCGTTTTGTTTACGTTCGAGGCTTCATTTTCTTGTTCGTTAGCTAATAGGTTAACAGCCGTCATTTTTTCTTTCAGGTCTGCCGAGGCTACATTTAATGGGCCTGCGACATTGATGACATCAGAGATAGATGAACGTAGTAATTCCATAAATTCGTTGAAGTTTGCGGATACCTGGCCTAACTCATCCGTACCGTTGACTGTTAATTTCTGGCTTAAATTGCCTTCGCCCTTAGATAAACTGAGTAAGGAATCAGCGATATCAACAGCGGACTTAACGATGTTTCTGCTAACTATAGTGGCAATCAGCATCATAATGGTTAATAAAATAATGCCAATAATGATGGTCGTGTAAATGGATTGAGCTGATTGGTCAAGTGAGTCTTCTATAACACTACGAAATAAATCATCGGTATTTTTTTGGTATTGCAAAACGTCATTCGTGAGTTTCGTATAAAGTTCTGATTTAATTTTTGCTTTCGCAGTGATTTGGGCAAAATCGACGTTGTCGCTGAGCATTACCTTAGCAATATTGACGTTGAGTTTTTCATACTGCGCCAGGTTATTAC
>JASJGO010000023.1:0-7955 GCA_033791505.1 Cycloclasticus sp. | reverse complement strand
TCAATGCGACGTATTACCAGCAACGTGCCAGCGCCGGTCTGATTATTACCGAAGCCACACAAATCTCACCCCAGGGTGTCGGCTATCCAGCAACACCCGGTATACACACTAATGAACAGGTTGAAGGCTGGAGAAAAATTACTGGTGCTGTGCACAAAGCAGGTGGCAGAATACTGATGCAGTTATGGCACGTAGGGCGAATTTCTGATCCGATTTTTCTTGATGGTAAACAACCAGTTGCACCTAGTGCCATTCGACTGAAGGGGAATGTTAGTTTAGTTCGCCCTGAAATACCCTATGTCACTCCGCGCGCATTGGAACTGAGTGAAATTAAGGAAGTAATAGAACAATTCCGCAAAGGCGCTGAAAATGCCAAAAAAGCAGGTTTTGACGGCGTGGAAATTCACGGCGCAAATGGTTACTTGCTCGACCAGTTCCTGCAGGATAGCACCAATCATAGAACGGATAATTATGGAGGCAGTTTAGAAAACCGCGCCAGGTTTATGCTGGAAGTTGCAGATGCCGTCATTTCTGTATGGGGTGCGGACAGAGTGGGCATGCACTTAGCACCAAAAGCGGATGCGCACGATATGGGTGATTCTGATTTGCTGGCTACATTTACATACGTTGCAAGGGAACTCGGCAAACGCAAGCTGGCTTTTATTTGCGCTCGTGAAGCAGATGGCGACGATTGGTTTACGCCTAAATTAAAAGCAGCTTTTGGTGGTGTTTATATTGCTAATCAAGGTTTCACGAAGGAAAGTGCAAACGAGGTATTAAAAGCAAAAGAGGCCGATGCGGTTGCTTTTGGGCAGCTTTTTATTGCAAATCCAGATCTACCATACAGGTTCCAGATCAGTGCACCGCTAAATGAACCAGATGTTAGCACTTTCTACGCTGCTACCAGTAAGGGGTATACAGATTACCCGTTTATTGAAAAAGAGAAAAAAATTGGTTAGGTGTGCGTTTATAAACTCATATGAGAAAGTGTGTATTTTTCGACGAAATGACAGTTTAGGATGTATTTAAACTGGCCGTCATGGTGAGCCTCACAAGAGCCTGAAAATAATACTATATGTTTATAAATTCTAGCGGTTACAAAAACAGCAAGTTTGAGTGTGGGCGTATAGATTAATGTGCCGAGCAAGGATTATATTGCCGCTGTCGGCAGAACGTAGCGTTTAGCTATTAAAGCGCGAGCATATCTTAATGGGGCGTCTGCGCAGCGTGTTTCACGGCTTACTTTTCTTTAAGCGTCTGTTGATAGGCGTGGGGCTTGTCGATAGTGTTACTTTGGCGATCCAAAATTCCAATGTCCAATACCGGTGAAGCGTCGATATGTTGAGCATTCATCATCTGGGCAATCCTCTGCAGGGACGAAATGATCATACTTTGCTCCCATTCCTGTAAGTCACCAAACTGCTGCGCAAATTGCTCCTGTAATGGAATAGGTGCTTCTTTCAAGGTTTCGTTAGCATGGTTCGTGAGGTAAGCGTGTACCTTGCGCTTATCTTCCCTGGAGCGTTCTCGATATACCAGCTCTCGCTTTTCGAGCCGATCTAAGATGCTGGTTACCGTCGCCTGACTAAGGCTCATTTCATTGGCCAGTTCGCCAATGGTGATCTCGCCTTTGTCTCGAATGGTTTGCAATAGCAAAATTTGAGGCGTGGTTAAGCCCGTTGTCTTCGCCAGGTGTTTAGAGTGGAGGTCTGTGGCTCTAATGACGCGACGTAGGGCTACTAATACTTCTTCAATACTGTTCAAAGTGATTCTCGATATAAGAACTTAATAAGTGGATTATAAGATAAATTAGTTAGAGTACTAAATAAATTATTTGTTTTCATTAATGATGCTCTGCGGTTTGATTGGTCAATTTTACTGGCTACTCGATAAACTGACCTGTTTAAAAGAAGCTTCCTGATTGAACTGGAGTTTAAATATTACTTAGTGTACAATACTTTTTTTGCTGAGCAATTATTTTTTTCATCCCCCTTGGTTTAATCAAGTCTTTAGGCTTTGGCAGGAGTTTTAGCTCTAAAAATATTTAGTTTGCTAATTAATGCGCCAGGTTTGATGGCGTCAGAATTGGAGATTTTTTGTCTAATCTAGAAAATATTTCGCTCCGCCCCCCTGTACTCGAAGACGGTATGGCAGTGTTTCGTTTGATTGGGGATTGCCCTCCGCTGGATACGAATTCCAGTTATTGCAACCTCCTGCAGTGCAGCCTTTTTGCCAACACCTCGGTCGCCGCCGAAATGAATGGAGAAATAGTTGGATTTATTTCTGGTTTTGTCATACCTGAGCGTCCAGACACTTTGTTTGTTTGGCAGGTGGCGGTTGCCGAACAGGCCAGAGGACTTCGGCTAGCATCTCACATGCTGGCACATATCCTTGCTCGTTCCAGTTGCGCAAAATTAGCGTATTTAGAGACCAGCATAACTCATGATAATAAGGCTTCCTGGGCTTTATTTAAAAGTTTGGCTTTGACACTGTCGGCCAACATCCAGTCATCAGGATGGATGGATAAAAAAACTCATTTTGCTGGGCAGCACGACTCTGAAGCGCTTGTGCGTATCGGACCTTTTAACCTACATAATTAAAACTAAACGAAGAAACATGAAAATTTTTAATGAAATTGAATCAGAAGTACAAAGTTACGCTCGTTCTTTTCCCCGTGTCTTTAATCGGGCCAAAGGGGAGTTGATGTGGGATGAAGACGGTAATCAGTATTTAGATTTTCTGGCCGGTGCCGGAACCCTGAATTACGGTCATAACAACCCGGTTTTTAAAAAAGAATTACTCAACTATATCGAAAATGATGGTATCACGCATGGTTTGGATATGCACACTATGGCGAAAGGCGAATTTTTACAGACCTTTAGTGACAAGATCTTAAAACCTCGAAACATGGGTTATGTTGTGCAGTTCACCGGACCTACGGGTACCAATGCGGTAGAGGCAGCAATGAAACTCGCGCGCAATATCACGGGCCAGCAAAACATCGTCACCTTTACCAATGGTTTCCATGGGGTAAGTTTGGGCTCATTGGCAGCAACAGGTAATTCTCACCATCGAGATGCAGCTGGTGTAAGCCTGATCGGTACGCACCGTATGCCCTATGACGGCTACCTGGGCGAAAACATCGATACCACAGAATATCTGGATAAGGTGCTGTCCGACTCCAGTAGCGGTATCAATTCACCTGCTGCGGTAATTGTAGAAACCGTTCAGGGTGAGGGCGGAATCAATGTGGCCAGTGTAAAGTGGCTGCAAAACCTGCAAACTGTCTGTAGAAAACATAATTTATTACTTATTGTGGATGATATCCAGGCTGGTTGCGGGCGCACGGGTGATTATTTCAGTTTCGAAGAAGCTGGCATTGAGCCCGATATTATTACGCTGTCCAAATCCCTCGGTGGTTACGGCCTGCCTTTTGCTGTGGTGCTAATAAAACCGGAGCTAGATCAATGGAAACCAGGCGAACATAACGGGACTTTCAGAGGTAATAACCTGGCGTTTGTGACGGCTAAAGCAGCGATTAATAATTACTGGTCTGACAACAAGTTCTCTGAGGAAGTAAAACGAAAAGGACGATACGTCACCGAACGACTTGAAAGTATTGTGAGTCAATACGGTGAAGGCAACTTTACCGCCAAAGGACGAGGGATGTTTCAGGGTATTAATTGCGTCAATGGAGATATAGCAGGGAAAATCACCCATAACGCTTTTAAAAAAGGACTCCTTATTGAAACCAGTGGTGCCGATGATCAAGTTGTAAAGTTTTTGTGCCCATTAATTATTAGTGACGAGAATCTGAAAAAAGGCATTGATAACGTTGAATCCTCGATTCGCGAAGTATGCGCCAAAGAAAACGAAATGCCAGAAGAGAAAATGTATTTCGAGGGCGGTTAAATTCAAAGTTTAATTACCTTGGTGGTTGATGACGCAACGCCGTCCTAAGGTAAGGAATACAAGTTTATTGAACTCAAAAATAAAAAAGAGGCCGTTTTATGATCGTAAGAAAATTATCGGATGCAAATCAATCCAATCGAAGAATCGTTTCCCCAGACGGTAACTGGGAAAGTACGCGACTCTTGCTGAAAGATGACCAAATGGGTTTTTCCTTCCATATCACTACCATCTATAAAGGCGCTGACTTTCAGATGCATTACCAAAATCATTTGGAGTCGGTGTATTGCATGTCAGGAAAAGGTGAAGTGGAAACGTTGGCTGACGGTAAAAAATATCCCATAGAACCGGGCACTATTTACATATTAGATAAGCACGACAAACACAATTTGCGAGCTTTTGAAGAAATGACCATGGCCTGTACTTTTAATCCACCACTCAACGGCAAAGAGATACACAATACTGAAGGTGCCTATGAGTTGGACGCAGAAACTATCGAAAAGTAAAGACTGATTTTATGAGTGAAGTGATATTAAAACGGGCATTGGGGGCCTTGGGTGCGGACGAAGCTGACTTATACCCATCTAGAAATGGACAAAATGCCAAAATAGTTGACCGCCAGGACCCCGTTGTTTATGCATCTAAAGATCAGATCCCCCCGGTTGACCAGTGCTATATCGATACTTATAAGGAACAAGGTTTTGTCGTGCTAGATGAGGTGTTTACCCCTGATGAGGTAGCAACGTTTCAGAAGGAACTTGAACGCCTCAATGCTGCCATGAAGGTCAAGCAAACCGTTGAGTTAATTACGGAGTCGAACAGCAACGATCTACGTTCAATCTTCCGCGTACATGAAAACGCCTCATTTTTTAAAGCGCTTGCAGCTGATGAGCGTTTGGCTGATCTTGCACGATATCTACTGGACGATGACGTATATATTCATCAATCCCGACTGAACTACAAACCGGGATTTAGGGGGCAGGAGTTTTACTGGCATTCTGATTTTGAGACTTGGCATGTGGAAGACGGAATGCCTCGCATGCGCGCTCTTAGTATGTCGATTACCTTAACAGAAAATTTCGATTGCAACGGCCCATTGATGCTAATCCCTGGTTCGCACAAAAAGTATGTTGTGTGTGAAGGAGAAACGCCGGAGGATAATTATCTCGCCTCGCTAAAGAAACAAGACCATGGCGTGCCTTCTGACGAATGTCTGAAAACATTAGCGGTACAGGGCGGCCTTGTATCTGCCACAGGCAAGCCCGGCAGTGTTATCGTGTTTGACTGTAATGTTATGCACGGTTCTAACGGAAATATTACGCCGCTTCCAAGATCTAATATATTTTTCGTTTATAACGCTTTGAGCAACAAGGTAGCCGATCCATTTTGCGCTCAAGGGCCCAGGCCTGAACATATCTGTACCAGAAAAAAAATTAGCCCAATTCCTAAGTTAAAGGGGCGAATATAAATGGTTAAAAACGATCGCCTTCAGCTTATTGCACTAATAGAAGAACGTACCAGTGTGTTGGAAGCTACATTGTCTGATTTTAGCTCGATATCCGATAAGAAAAGGAGCCAGGCGGATGATGCAGCTGCCAATCTCGATTTAACGATCAATGCATCTATTGACGAGAAAATTCTGGCAGAACACAAACTGGAACTTGCAAAACTAACAACGAGCTTGTCATGGATGCAGACCGATGATGCCGGAGTATGCGCTCTATGCGCTTGTGATATTCCCATTGGCCGGCTAAAAGCCGTCCCTAGTACCCGCTTATGTGTGGCGTGTGCAGAAAACAATATAGATTAAATTTAAGGTAGACAACTAACTATGCATACGATTGAAAAAATTGGTGGTACTTCGATGCTTGATTACCCGTCGGTTCGAGACAACATCATCCTTAGGGGTGGTGGAAAAGACCTTTACCAGCGTGTGTTCGTGGTTTCCGCTTATGGCGGTATTACGGATCAGTTGCTGGAGCATAAAAAAAGCGGTAAGCCGGGTGTTTATGGCTTGTTTGCCAGTGGTATGGAGGATCATAGCTGGTCGGAGAACTTTGAAGAACTGACTGTCCAGCTGCGCAACATGAATCAGCAACTTTTTGGCGATGGTGAACTGCTCCAGCAGGCAAACAGTTTTCTGGATGAGCGGATGGAAGTCGCCAGGCAATGTTTGTTGGATTTACAGAGCCTTTGTCAACATGGGCACTTTGCTCTGGAAGCGCACCTGGGAACGGTTAGAGAGATGCTGGCTAGCATCGGTGAAGCGCATAGCGCCTGGAATACCGCTAAGCTGTTGAAACGAGACGGCGTTAATGCTTGTTTTGTTGACCTGACGGGCTGGCGTGCCAGTAAGCACATATCACTGGATGAACGCATTCGGGAAGCCTTTGCTAGCATTGATCTCACGAAACAGCTTCCGATCGTTACCGGCTACGCCCATAGCGCTGCAGGCTTAATGACCTCATTTGATCGTGGTTATAGCGAGATGATATTTAGTCGTTTGGCGGTCTTAACGCAAGCAAAGGAAGCCATTATTCATAAAGAGTTTCATCTCAGCAGTGCAGACCCGCGTCTGGTTGGTGAGGACAAGGCCGTACCTATTGGCAGAACTAACTACGACGTGGCTGATCACTTGGCTAATTTGGGCATGGAAGCGATTCATCCTAAGGCGGCCAAGGGGCTGAGACAAAATAACATTCCTTTACGCGTTAAAAACACCTTTGAACCGGAGCATACAGGAACACTGATTACCGGTGACTATGTGAGTAATTCACCTTGTGTGGAAATCATTGCTGGTTGTAAAGGCGTTTATGCGCTGGAGTTATTTGATCAGAATATGGCCGGCGGTATTCATGACTATGATTTCGAAGTGCTAGCGATCATAAAGCGTTTCAAGGCCCATGTTGTTTCCAAAGATATGAATGCCAATACATTAACGCACTTTTTAGTGACGAACTTAAAAACAGTCAGGCGCATCCAGTCTGCGATTGAAGAGCGCTTTCCAGAAGCGGAGCTCAACCAGCAGAAGGTGGCTATTGTGTCGGCCATTGGTAGTGACATGCAGATACCAGGTATTTTGGCAAAAGCGGTGCAGGCCTTAGCCAACAATAATATTTGCGTGTTGGCGGTGCATCAATCGATGCGCCATGTTGATATGCAGTTTGTCGTGAGCGAGGTCGATTACGATGTAACGGTTAAGAGTTTGCATGCGGCATTAGTTGAGGTGCATGACCATGGCAGGGCGATATGTCTCGCCTCCTAGTAGCGGTTTTTTTGTTTTCTTGCTTTTTGTCCTCGCCTATATTGGCTGAAACGGCCGATGAAATAAAAGCCCAGAAAGCTGTTCAGTCATTAGACAAGCCTCTCTACTCACCATTTGTTGAGCGCTATGTGCTGGATGAACTTAAGCAACTGCGTACCGATCAGGCACAAACGAAACACGAACTGATCCAGCAGATTGTTGACAGGGAGCATAACTCGGTCGATCGCGCGGTCAGCTATGCCACTGATACGGTCACCTATTTTTTCTATTTGATTGCAGCGGCAACATCTGTATTGGTGCTGGTAGGTTGGACATCATTCAGGGATATCAAGGAGCGCGTTCATTCCCTGGCCGACGAAGAAATTGCTAAACTGATTCAAGAATATGAAAAACGTTTAGCAATGATCGAAAAGCAATTACAGCAGAAAACTCGGCATATTGAAGAAAATCGTGATGAGATCGAGAAAACACAGGGAGTACAGTCACTTTGGTTGCGCGCGCAACAAGATTCTTTTCCCGCTAATAAAATTATTATTTATGACGAAATTTTAAAACTTCGTCACGAAGATTGCGAGGCGCTGACGTATAAAGCCGATGCCGTATTAGAATTAAATGAACCACAGTGGGCCGTTAATTTATGTCATCAGGCGCTTAAAATAGACCCCGATAATAGCCACGCTTTTTATCAACTGGCCTGTGCGCATACCAGCATGGAGCAGTTTGAGGAAGCGCTGCGTTTTCTGGCCGAGGCACTCAACAGGCGCGAAAGTTACCATGAAGA
>JASJGO010000022.1:0-14383 GCA_033791505.1 Cycloclasticus sp. | reverse complement strand
CCGCTATGCGCGTTCGCCCCGTGGTTATGACAGCAGTATCTACTATGGCGGGTTTGGTTCCTATTATGCTCAGTAGTGGCACAGGGTCAGACGTAACGCACCGGATAGCAGCCCCGATGTTGGGCGGCATGTTGACTGTATTGATATTAAACCTGCTGGTTCTGCCGGTTATTTATAGCTTTGTATTGCAGTATCAGGAGCGACAAAAAGCCTAACTGGGTCAAATGATGGCTGAGTTTAAACAATAATTAGGGCATGCGTTGGCCAGAGCTTCGATACGAAATCCCTTGGCCTTAACCAGAGCAAACTCTGCGGTGACAAATGATCCGTAGGCAGCAATTAGTTACACGACTAGTTTTCTGTTTCGGGTGCCGGTGCCTCGAGGACATTAGTTTTAATGAGCCAGCGCTCCATCAGCTTGGCGGCAACCAGGTCACCGCAAACATTAACAGACGTTCGGCTCATATCAAGAATACGGTCGACACCCATAATCAGAACAATACCCGCTGTTGGGATACCGGCTGTCTCTAGTACCATGGCAAGAATGATAATCCCGACACCAGGTGTTCCCGGTGAACCGATGGATGCACCAACGGCAGTGACGATAACCAACAGTAATGCACTCGTACTCAGGTCTACACCATAGACTTGCGCCAGAAATATGGTTGCAACACCCTGGTACAATGCCGTGCCATTCATGTTGATAGTGGCACCCAGCGGGATCACGAACTGGGAAACTGAAGGACTTACCCCAAGTTTTTCCTCTGCTGTCTTAATAGAAAGGGGCATAACAGCGGCAGAGCTGGAGGTGGAGAATGCCAATAACAGAACGTCCCGGGTATTGCGTAAGAAATGCAAGGGTGACTCTCTGGCAAAAATATATATGAGCAACAGGTACATTGACGTAAGTATCGCCAGACCGAGTAACACAGTACCGACATATACACCCATTCCCAGTATCGCATTTAACCCTATTTTGGTGGTGAGTTGCGCCATCAGTCCGAACACGGCAATTGGCGCAAGCCGCATCGCCCAGCCGACTACCGTCATACAGACTTCCTGAAGCGAAGCCATCAAATCAAGTAAGGGCTTGGACTGGTCGGCCTTCATCATTACCAGCGCGACGCCCATGATAGCGGCAAAGAGTACAACCTGTAGCATTTGCCCTTCAACCATAGATGTTAACGGGTTGGTAGGGAGTATAGTCACCAGCGTTTGCGGTAGCTCGGACAGGGTAGGCATTGTTGCATGCGCAGAAGGGGGTGCTACCCCACTGGTTGCCAATGTAGTTTTTAGACTGCCGGCGTCAACAAAGCTACCGGGATTGATCAGTTTGGCAACACCCAGGCCAATGATGATGGCAATGGTGGTGGTAATAACAAAATAAACCACGACACCGATTCCCATCTTGCGTAACTGCTCAAAACTTTCACTGGATGTTAGACCACGCACGACAGAGGCAAAGATTAATGGCATCACGATCATTTGAATAAGGGTCAGGAACAATTGCCCCGGTAATGCCAGCCAGTTTCCCACTGTGGTTGCGGTTTCGGCTGGAAGCCACCCTGTTGTAGGACCAATTAGCATGCCTGTTGTAATACCCAGCAACATACCTATTAGTACTTTTAACCATAGGCGTCCTTGTACAAGTTTGGTCAGGTGTTTGCTGAGATAGTTGAACGGGTTATTCGCTGTAATATATTCAATAATCATGTGCTTGCCTGTATATTTTTGTGTGGAGACACTAGATGAAATCAATAGCATAACATAACACTATGTTATAGATTAACGACCTAGCAGCTGCCTTAGGGGGCCGCATTGAAAAATGAAAACGAATTTTTCTACAGCTGAAAGTCTGTTCACAAGATTGTAGAAGCTGGTAAACCAGATGGCGGAAATAATTATTGGAAAAACGCGTAGGCCGAAGAAGAAGCCCGGCGATAGACATTAATTTTACTCAGGTACTTATTTCATAAGGACTATTGTTATAGTCGTAAGCAGGCTTAATAAAGCAACGCTTTTCCAGAAAATTAAAGGGTTACGTTCTATTAATGGCGTGTGCTTTTTTTCGATAAACAGTTTGTTCGGATAGGATAGGTCGTGAATAAATTCAGATATTTCTTCATACCGATTTGCCGGGTTTCTGTTGACTGTTTTTCTAATGGCGCCGTCCACCCATAGCGGAATATCAAGGTTGAATTGTTGTGCGGGGATATATTGCAATTTACTCAGCGCTTTTTCGCCGTACTTTTCTCCGAAAGGCAGTTTTCCGGTGAGCATTTCATACGCTATAACACCTAGAGAAAAAGCATCGGAGCGGGTGCTCGGCTGTTGTCCCATCAGGTATTCTGGTGCCGTGTAGTGTTGCGTTCCCAATAGGTTGAGGCGTAGAACGGGAGTCGCTATTTCTTCGATACCGGCTATTTTAGTCGAACCAAAATCTATAATGATCACCGTGCCCTGGGTGTCGATAATGATGTTTTCCGGCTTCAGATCCTGGTGAATCATCTCTTTGCTGTGGAACGCTCGCAAGCCCCGTGCTAACTGCCGCACAATGCCTCTTACTTCGTGTACGCTGGGCAGCGGGTTGTCGCTCATCCAGTGCCTCAAGGTTTGGCCTTCGATATACTCTGTTACGTAATATAGGAACTGTCTGGGACGGGTCTGCTCGATAATTTTTAATACATGGTTATTATCCAGGCGTCGACCAACCCATTCTTCATGCACAAACATGTCGAGGTAAGTAGGGTCGTCAACGTAATTGATAGACGGTGTTTTAATTACTACCTGAACGCCGTTATCTTCATCGGTTGCAAGATACAGCTGGGTGCGATTACTGGCGTGCAGTTCACGTTCAATACGATATCCATCCAGGATCATGCCAGCGTTTAAATCAGGCGGGAAGGGTAGCTCGGTTAATTTACGGTAGACTTCCTGATCATTAATTTGTGGTAGTTGATTAAATCGAACGACCTGACAACTGACGTTGTCATCGCTGCCCGCTTGCATCGCTAAGGCGGTGATTTCACGCGCAGCGCGGTCTAAATTGTTGGCGTTATTATTAATTTTCTCTAACATAATGCCATCGCTAAGAAACTCGTGTACGCCGTCGGTCGTTAATAAAAAGGTATCGCCTTTTTCGAGTAAAAAATTGCTGTAGTCGATTTCTAAATGCAGGTCGATACCCATAGCGCGGGTCAGGTAATTCTTATCCTTAGAAACCCAAAAACGATGATCCTGGGTTAAACATTCTAGTTTAGCTTGCCGTATCCGGTAAATCCGCGTGTCACCGATATGAAACAGGTGTACCGTTGACGACTTAACGATAAGAGCGCTCATCGTCGTGGCTAGTCCTTTATAAGCGTGGCTACTTTGCTGCGCCATTCCTAACATCCAGCGGTTGGTTGCCATCAGCACTTTTTGTGCAGATGTTTTTACCGTCCAGGAGTCGGGGGTACAGTAATAATCGCTCAATAAACTTTTAACGCACGTTTCACTCGCCAGTTTACCGGCGTCACAGCCGCTGACGCCATCGGCGATAACGATAACAATGCCTTTTTGCTCTAAAACGGGAGACTCGGGTAAGAGCACGCCGTAACTATCTTGGTTTTCCTCTTTAATGCCTTTATCAGAGGATTGTCCAAGATCGATTAAAGCGTATGATTTCATTTGCGTCTCATTAGGGTTAGCTCACATCAATAAGCTGAACGGTACCGTCTTCGAGGACTTCAGCCGTTTGACCTTTTGGTTCTTGTAAAAATATAAACATCAATAATAGTACCAGTCCGGCGGTAGCGCCAATCACCATAAAAAACACCTGCGGTGAAACAAACGATAAAACGGTCAAAAAGGTTAAACCCCCAACGTTACCATACGCACCGACCATGCCAGCGACCTGTCCTGTCATGCGACGCTGGATCAACGGAACCATGGCATACACAGCGCCAGAACCACCTTTGGCAAACAAACCGCACATGATCGTACATAAAACAACTATTGGAACCGCCCACGTTGGACTAACTTGCGCCAACACTAAAAATGTTACCGTGATGCCGGAGAATAAAATGACCAACGATTTTTTTCGGCCTATTTTGTCGCTCAATATACCGCCACCTGGGCGCGCCACCAAATTCATTACGGGGTAAATAGCGGCCAATAAACCAGCTGTGACCGGCGATAGACCAAACATATCAATATAAAATAATGGCAGCATCGAAACCAGTGCCAATTCTGAGCCAAAGGTTACCATATAGGCCAGATCCAAAATCGCAACCTGTTTAAATTTATAACGGAATAAGTCGGGTACTGGCTTAGTAAAAATATCTTTGTTGACCTTTATAATTTGCCAGGCCTGATAGCTATAAATAAGGAGAATGGCGATATAACCGATGTTCGCGGTTTGTTCGCTCATCCAGGCCATTCCAGAAGGAGAGAGCTTCCAGATCAGTAGCGCCAGTGCACCATAAATAGGCGTGCTCATTAATAAATATAGTATAAGGTCGCCTTTACTCGTGACCTCCATGCCACCCACCTTTTTGGGTTTAAAGTAAGTGGACCCTTTTGGTGTATCGGTGACGGCAAAATAATAATAAACACCATAACTGCTCGCAATAATAGCAGTGATAGTTAAGGCATAACGCCATCCATCTTCGCCACCAAGCCACAAAGCTAAGCTGGGTAAGATCATTGCGGAGGCGGCAGAACCAAAATTCCCCCAACCACCATAAATACCCTGAGCTAAGCCCGTTTGTCTAGCGGGGAACCATTCGCCGATCATGCGAATACCGACGACAAAGCCCGCGCCGACAAAACCCAATAAGAATCGAGCCAGTGCGAGTTGTTGAAAGGTCTGAGCCCAGGCGAAAAATAAACATAAAAACCCCGAGACAACTAAAATTCCTGAAAACATTCGGCGTGGACCATAACTATCAACCATCATGCCGACGACGATTCGAGCGGGTATGGTCAGGGCTACATTAAGTATCAGTAAAACGGATACTTCCTGGTTGCTTAAATTGAAGACATCACGAATAACAGACATTAATGGTGCGTGGTTGAACCACACCATGAAGCTTATAAAGAAGGCGATCCAGGTGGAGTGTAAAATTCGGATATTGCCGGTGAAAGAGAATAAATTTATTTTTTGCGACATTGCGGTTGGGTCTCCATTGATGTATCCAATGTCCTATGCAATGGCTATGCCAACTAACCAAGTGATTGTTAATTATTAATATTTTCTATTTTTTGACAAATTTAATTATTTTACGCACTAAAGTGGTGCGCATATTGACTTTCTTGCACTGCAATAAAACATAATGGCTTAAAGTTTTTATTGTTTAAAAATAACAAATTAGTATTTGCCATTTATATCAGTTGCTTAGGCGTAAAAAGTTGGCTGGCATATAACTTGCTCTAACTTCACAAATACAATAAGCAACTGGGAATTAGGATGAGTCAACCGAAGTTAGTCGTCATTGGTAATGGCATGGTAGGGCATAAGTTTTTGCAGGCCATGGTCAACAACGAGAGCAATAAGAAGTATGAGATTATTACGTTTTGTGAAGAAACACGGCTAGCTTATGACCGAGTTCAGTTAACTTCTTTCTTTAGCGGTAAAACAGCCGACGATCTATCATTAGTAGAACCTGGCTTCTTCGAAGAAAACAATATCACCGTTCATACGGGTGACAGAGCAGCGCATATCGATCGTGATAAAAAGGTCGTTACTTCGGCCAACGGAATCAGCGTTGCATACGATAAGCTGGTGTTAGCGACGGGATCATTTCCATTTGTGCCACCTATTCCTGGTAATGAAAGAAAAAATTGTTTCGTCTATCGCACCATAGACGATCTAAACGCTATCGCAACAGCTGGGCAAACGTCTAAAGTTGGAGTAGTTATCGGTGGTGGTTTATTAGGCCTTGAAGCCGCTAAAGCATTAAAAGATTTAGGTTTAAAAACACACGTTGTAGAGTTTGCTCCTCGCCTGATGGCAGTTCAAATCGACGACGGTGCGGGTGCTTTACTGCGTAAAAAGATCGAAGAGCTGGACGTAAGCGTACATACACAGAAAAACACAAAAAATATTATTGATGGCGAAGAGTGCGTGCACCGGATGAATTTCGCAGACGGCTCGCATATCGAAACGGATGTAATTTTATTCTCAGCGGGCATTCGTCCAAGAGATGATATTGCACGAGATTGCGACTTAACGCTCGGCGAACGCGGTGGCATCGTTATTGATAATAATTGCCTGACGTCGGATGAAAATATCTACGCGATCGGTGAGTGTGCGTTATGGGACGGCAAAATATTTGGCCTGGTCGCGCCTGGTTATCAAATGGCGCAAGTCGTAGCCGATCAGCTATCGGGTAAGCAAAACGCTTTTACCGGTGCAGATATGAGTACCAAATTAAAATTGATGGGTGTGGACGTCGCCAGCATCGGTGATGCACACGCAGCCACGGCGGGCGCGAAGGTTTATACCTACGTAAATGGCGCCGATGATGTTTATAAGAAGATCGTCGTCAGCGAAGATAACAAGCGCTTACTGGGTGCTGTGCTGATTGGTGACACCGTCGATTACGGTAATTTGTTGCAACTTAAATTGAATGATATCGCCTTACCCGAATACCCCGACGCGCTGATTTTACCGCAACGCGATGGCTCTGCCGCTACCGGTTTGGGCGTTGATGCCTTACCTGATAATGCACAAATCTGCTCTTGCTTTGACGTATCAAAAGGCGCGCTTTGCCAAGCGGTATCAGACGGTGCGACGACCTTGGGTGCCATTAAAGAATGTACGAGCGCAACAACGGGATGTGGTGGTTGTACGGCCTTAGTTGGGCAGGTCCTGAATAAAGAATTAGAAAAACTGGGGATGGATGTTAATACCGACCTGTGCGAACACTTTGCTTATACCCGTCAGGAGATGTATCACCTCGTACGCGTTGGTGGCATTAAAACGTTTGACGAAATGATTGAACAACACGGTAAGGGATACGGTTGTGATATTTGTAAACCAACCACCGCGTCCATACTAGCGTCTTGCTGGAATGACTACGTGCTAGAAAAGCCGCACGCCGGTCTGCAAGACACCAATGATCGTTACCTAGCCAATATTCAAAAAAATGGCACGTATTCGATTGTTCCGCGAATTGCCGGTGGTGAAATTACCCCCGATAAATTGATCGTACTGGGTCAGGTGGGTAAAAAATATAATTTGTACTGCAAAATCACCGGTGGTCAACGCGTGGACTTATTTGGTGCACGGCAGGAAGAGCTACCGCTTATCTGGAAAGAGTTAATTGACGCTGGTTTTGAAACTGGTCATGCCTACGGCAAATCGTTACGTACCGTTAAATCTTGCGTCGGCAGTACCTGGTGTCGTTATGGCGTTGCCGATAGTGTAACGACCGCGATTGATTTAGAAAATCGTTATAAAGGTTTACGTTCGCCACATAAATTAAAGTTTGCCGTATCGGGTTGTACCCGTGAATGTGCAGAAGCCCAGAGCAAAGACGTGGGCCTTATCGCGACCGAAAACGGTTGGAATTTGTACCTGTGCGGTAACGGCGGAATGAAACCAAGACACGCCGATTTATTCGCAACCGACCTGGATTATGAAACGGTGATCAAATATATCGATCGCTTCCTGATGTTCTATGTGAAAACAGGTGATCGTTTACAGCGCACCTCGACTTGGATGATGAATTTGGAAGGCGGCATTGATTATCTACGCGAAGTCGTTATCGAAGATTCACTTGGCTTGGCAGAAACGTTTGAGGAAGAAATGAAAATGGTGATCGATACCTATCAATGTGAGTGGAAAACAACCGTTGAAAGCGAAGAGAAATCTAAAACGTTCAACGCGTTTGTGAACTCAGATAAAGGCGATAGCCAAATTGTATTCGTGCCTGAGCGCGATCAAATACGGCCCGCGCGTAAAGATGAAATTGCGGCGAAACTTAATTAAGCGATAAGAAACGGATGAATACTCAAATGGTTAATGAATTAAATAATAATGAAATTGATATCTGTGCGTTAACGGATCTTATTGAAGATGCCGGTATAGCAGCCTTGCTTGATGAGCTGCAGATCGCCCTGTTTTACGTTAAAAAAACAGAGCAAGTGTTTGCCCTAAGTAACTACGACCCGTTTAGTGAAGCAAACGTACTATCGCGTGGCATTATCGGTAGTATCGGAGATGAACTGGTCGTCGCTTCGCCGATCTACAAGCAGCACTTTAACCTTGCTACGGGACAATGTATTGAAGACGACAGCGTCGCCGTAACGACTTACCCAGTAACAATAAAAAATGACCGAATTCTTGTCGGTTTCGCCAGCTAAATAAAGGCTTACTTATGAATACAACGTATTACACCTTAGATGTTTTTACTAAAACGGCGTTCCAGGGAGCGCAGATAGCCGTTTTTCCATTTGCAGAAAACTTGTCTGAAGACCTGCTTCCGCTCATTGCTAAAGAACTTAATTTATCGGAAACGGTTTTTATTTATCCGTCGGAAGAAGGCAGTAATACGTTTAATATTAGAATTTTTTCCCCCAGAGGTGAGGTGGATTTTGCCGGTCATCCGATCCTGGCGACCGCGCATGTATTAGCAGAAACAGGTCGGTTATCAATACAGGGCGATTATACGAGCATCACCTTGAATGAGAAATCAAAAACGATTGTTGCCAATATTTCCTTGCATGAATCGGCAAATAAATTTGTCCAGTTCACCCTTCAATGTAACCCCGAAGTAGACCGTTTTACGCCACCTACTGAAGAGTTAGCGCGCTTTTTATCGGTTGATGAAAGTGATATTGATCAAGCTCATTTTCATACTCGTTTAGTATCTGAAGGCCTGCCTTATTTAGTCGTGCCATTGTTGTCCCAAAGCGCTGTTAGACGAGCGCAATTCGATATTAAGGCGTGGAGTGAGTCCAGTGCGCCCGAAATGGCGGCACAGGAAATTCTTCTATTCAGTGCGAAAACGAATTCGAGCGATAGTAACTTTCATGGCCGTTTAGTGGGGCCGAGTATCGGCTTTAACGAAGATCCACCGATTGGTTCAGCGATGCCCGCTTTTTGTGGCTACCTGGCTTCGCACGATCATATAAGAAAAGGCACTTACAGTTTCGCGATCGATCGTGGCACGGTCGTAACGCGAAGAAGCTTATTACATATCGAAATGGATAAGCGCGTAGGTTGGCCGTTAACACTGAGAGTAGGTGGTGATTCGGTCTTAGTCAGCAAAAACGAACTACTGGTCAACTAAGCGCGAGACAAGCATGTTATTTGGAAGACATAAAAAGAACCCCATCAAAATGGTCGATAAACAGATCACCAAGTGGAGTTACGCCACCTGTGGTTATTGTTCTGTTGGCTGTTCGATAGAAATTGGCTCGAATGCAGACGGTAAAATAGTCGGCTCACGCGGCGTTGGTGGGGCGGACGTTAATCGTGGCAAGTTATGCGTAAAAGGCATCTTTGAACACGAGTTGTTCGAATCTTCAGGCCGAGGCGATAAACCGCTGATGCGCGATGCAATCGAAGACAGCTATAAAGAAACGACTTGGGATGAAGCCACCAGCAAGGCGGCAACAGAGATTCGTCGTATTCAAGAAACATATGGTCGTGATTCCTTCGCGGTTATTTCGACGGGTCAATTACTGACTGAAGAGTTCTACACCCTGGGTAAATTAACCCGTGGGCTTATCGGCACCAATAATTACGATGGCAACACCACCTTGTGTATGGCTTCTGCCGTTTCGGGCTACAAGCGCTCGTTCGGCTCCGATGGGCCACCGGGTTGTTACGAAGATTTTGAACACACAGAATGCTTAATGGCCTGGGGTTCGAACTTACCCGAACAACACCCGATTATTTACTGGCGCTTTCAGGAAGCGCGTGAAAAACGCGACTTTCCTTTAATAGTTATCGACCCTCGCGTCACCATGTTGGCGCAAAAGGCAGACTACCATTTACCGATTACTCCAGGTACAGATTTGGTATTGTTGAACGCATTAGCCTTCGTCATTCTCGATGAAGGTTTAGAAGACAGTGCGTACATTGAAGCAAACACAAACGGACTGGATGAACTAAAGGCAGAAGTCGCCAATTTCACCCCTGAATTAGCAGAGCCCATCTGTGGTATCAATGCTGAAACTATTCGTACCGTTGCGCGTATCTATGCAAAAGCTAAAACGGCGATGAGCATTTGGACGATGGGTATCAACCAAAGCACCCACGGTACCGACGGGGTAGTGGGCATCAATAATCTAAGCCTTATTACCGGCAATATCGGCAAACCTGGCGGCACAAGCTTATCTATCACGGGTCAATGTAACGCCATGGGTACGCGTGAATGGTCATCTTGTTCTGGCTTACCCGGGTACCGATATTTAGAAAGCGAAGCGGACCGAAATGAAATAGGTGAATTTTGGAATGTTGACCCTGAGTTCTTTCCGAAAAAACGTGGGATGGCGCAAACCGATATATTCCCGGCGATTGAGTCTGGTGAAATTAAGGGCATGTGGTTAGTTGCAACCAATCCAATGACGTCAATGGCGAATACCGAACGTACGCGTAATATACTGAAAAAATTAGATTTTCTTGTGGTGCAAGATAGTTACGCCGACGTGGAAACCACGCAATACGCACACCTGTATTTACCTGCCGCCACCTGGGCAGAAAAAGAAGGTGTGTTCACCAATACGGAACGGCGTGTCAATATCGTACGTAAAGCGGGTGATGCACCCGGTGATTCGAAATCAGATTTCGATATCTTTAACCTCATAGCCAAACACTTTCCGAATAACGAGAAAATGACATTTCCGGATAAGCCTGCTGGTGCGTTTGAGGAAATGAAAGCGTTATCGAAAGGCCGCCTGGCTGATATCTCTGGCATGGATCACGACCTGATCGAAAAACAACGCGGCATTCAATGGCCCTATACCAAAGAACAAGCGGATAAAGGCGAGCTACCACCAGCAGGTGGTAAGCGTTTATACACGGAAACCGCGTCCTTTCGCTTTGCCGATGGTAAGGCAAAACTTATCGCCATGCCGTTTGTTGACAATAATGAAGTGCCCGACGAGCAATACCCTTTTTGGCTAAATTCGGGTCGTTTAGTCGAGCATTTTCACACACGCACCAAAACGGGCAAGCTCGGCAATACCAATAAATATAGCCCGATTCCTTTTATGGAAATTAACCCCGACGCGGCGATGGATTTAGGCATAGAACAGGGCGAATACGTACGCTGTGTATCAAGGCGAGGTGATGCAGTTGTGATGGCAATGCTTACACAACGCGTGCCGTCAAATATGGTGTTTATCCCGTTTCATTACTATGACTGTGTGAACCGTTTATCGCTTGGTTTACTCGACCCCTATTCACGCCAACCTGCGTATAAGCAAGCAGCGATTAAAATCGAAAAATTGGAAGACCAAAAAGCCGCCGCTCAACTGAGCATGCAACGGCGTAATTTTTAACCTACACAAAACTCATTTATGTTTGAAGTAAGAAGTGATGAACCAAAATATGCGTTTCTTTGGGATAAAGAAACTAAAGCCAAAAATATCTATGGTGATTCGATTGAATTAACCTCTGATCAAGGCGGCTTGCATGGTGTTAGTTTAAATATTAACGGTGATGATGATTTAGGTGAAAACCCAAACCGTTACAAACAGCACGGTTTTTACTTCAATGCCGACAATTGTATTGGTTGTCACGCCTGTGAGGCCGCCTGTAGTGAGAAAAATGACAATCCGGCGCATATATCGTTCCGTTCAGTTGGCTTTGTAGAAGGCGGTACCTATCCCGATTATCAACGCCTGAATATTTCCATGGCGTGTAACCACTGTGACGACCCAGTTTGTTTAAAAGGGTGCCCAACGCGTGCTTATACCAAATACGCAGAATACGGCGCGGTATTACAAGACCCCGATATTTGTTTTGGATGTGGCTACTGCACCTGGGTTTGCCCGTACAACGCGCCCCAGCTTGACCCTGTAAAGGGTGAGGTAAGTAAATGTAATATGTGCGTGGATCGCCTGGAAGTTGGCTTGAAGCCATCCTGCGTGGCTGCGTGCCTGGGTAATGCGTTAGATTTTGGCGTGATCGAAAACGTGCCAGAAAACCGAGAAGAGTGCAAAACTGAGATACCCGGTTTCCCCACCGCTGATATCACGCACCCGAATATTCGTTTCCAGCAGTCTCGGCAAACAAAACCCGAGATGACACGAACCGATTCGATGCCGCTTAAGTACCATAAAGATGAAGATAGCGGAAAATACAAACCGGTTGTCGATGCTAAAAAAGGCAAACAAAAACACTGGAACTGGAAACCCTTACTGTTAGCGCACGAAAGCTCACACGTGATTTTCACCTTAGCGACGCAAGCGATAGTCGGTGCCTTTGTGATGCTGATAGCAGGCGATTTACTTGGCCTGTCAGCATTTACCAGCATCACGTCATCGAGTGCTTATTTTGCCTTACTGGTGGTAATGAATGTGTTGCTAACCATCGGCCTGTATAAATTGAATATGCACCTTGGTAAACCACACCGGTTCTATCGTGGTTTTTACAATTTGCGCCATTCACCCGTCAGTCGTGAAATTGCAGGGGTCAGCCTGTTTTATACCAGCTTACTGGGTTATACCTTTTTTAGCTTATTCAACATCGACATCATCACCACGGCGTTTGGCGTGCTCGGTCTTATTTCAGGCCCTGTTGGGGTGTTTTATATGTACAAGTTGTACCGCATCAAAGCGCGTCCGTTTTGGGATCACTGGCAAACGGCCAGTTCCTTTATTGGCACTTGCCTGAGTCTGGGCGCTATTACTATTGCGCTAGTAGCCTTAGCCAGTGGCGATGTTAGTCACTTGTCATTTAGCGTCTTAGTCAGCTGCATACTAGCCGGTCTATTACTTGAAGCGGTTGGACATATCGCCCACGCCAAAGACATTAGCAGCGGAGAAGGTGAGGGCGCCGCGTCCTGGTATTTGCAAACGACCCAGTACGGTTGGCCTTTTATCATCAGTAATATCTTATTGGCATGCGCTATCGCATTAGCGGGTGTATTAATTTTCAACCCAACCTCAATAGCCGTCTGGGTACTGTTATTCATCACCATGCTATCAACGGCGTTCATTAGACGTTCGTTATTCTTTGCCCTGGTTATTCCCACCACCATGCCGGGTGCATTCTTCTGGAAAAACAAAGGTTTTGAAGAACACGCAAAAGAAACCGGCCTCGCGAATATGCAACAGGTTGGTGTGGAGTACGAACATCACCGTAAATTCAAGCTCGACGAGTTGATGGAGACGATCAAAACCACCACATTTAAAGAAGCGTACGAACAAACAAAAAGCATATTTGCCTGGAAAAACGCTAAATAAAAAAACTCACAAGCGGAATCTATTGGGTGGTATTGTTAGTACATCGAATGAATTTGCATTCGATGGATTTTTAGTTGTCAGCTAACAGAGGGTAACAGTAAAGTAATTACACAGAAAATTCGTTCCTGTTTTAGTTAAATTAAGAGGGTTGTTTTCTCTTAAATTAAACTTGTGGTCTGTGGACATGATAAGTAGATTAGGCGCTATGTGTGATGATGAACTAATGACTGATGAAGAGTTTCTCGAAGACAGACGAAGTGCTTTACATGAATCAGTAGAGTATTTTTCAGCAGAACATAAACCTGAGCGTGAGCAATGGGTCTGCATAGAATTTTTAACAAATTTAGGTCTAGCATTCAATGAAGATGAAGTGCTGTCATCTAAAGAAGACCCACCGGATGTTCTTTTTCGTGATGCTGCATTTGAAATAAAAGAAATTCTAGATCCGGGACGTAAACGTCATGATGAATTCAAAAAATCCTATCAAAAAGCACTTGAGGCAACAAAACCTGAGGACCTCCTAACAGAATATACGCCTATTGATATAACGCCTGATCAAATCAGTATATTGATATTAAAAGAATTGGAACGTTTGCAATATCGCTACGCGCCTGCTGTTAAAAGTAATTTGGATTTACTCTTCTATGTGAATTTGACTGATAACTTATTAAAGGAAGGCGCAATGCCTTCAGCCCAGCAGTTCGATACTTTTGGGTGGCGCTCAATTTCTGCTATTTTTGGTTGGGGCGGATTGATTTTCTTTGCCAATGATATTTCACCAGACTTTATATACTCTAGAGTAGGCACATTAACCCAAAAAAAGTTTGAATGAATTCGTCTAACAAACCACTCAAGTACTTCGAGAAAGAAACGGGGTCCAACTCGAATTTATTTTATAAAATATTAGCTGTTAATTCATAGGGGTATATTCGCTGCCGCGAGGGCGATCATTTCTTTTGTATGCCCAAAAGAAACGAAC
>JASJGO010000021.1:0-21135 GCA_033791505.1 Cycloclasticus sp. | reverse complement strand
CAACCGCGAGCCCTTACCTGCGGCGAGAATAATAACTTTTATTTTCATTTATATGAGTATTACGAATGAAGTTGCTAGTTTAACAGGTAAAAAAAAACCCACCTAACGGTGGGTTTGATTTTTCTTAAAACTACCTTGCTTAGCGTATTTTTCTTAATCGGCTAATAGCGCTTAGTTGCGCCGCAGCTTCGGCTAACTCTGCCTGAGCTCTTGCGTAATCAATATTAGACGCCTTGTCTGCCAACGCTTCTTCGGCGCGTTTTTTCGCCGCTAAAGCTTTAGCTTCATCTAGATCCGCAGCCCTGATCGCAGTATCTGCCAAGACAGTAATAACGTGTGGCTGCACCTCTAAAATACCACCAGAGATAAAGAAATCTAATTCTTCTTTGCCTGTGTCAACACGAATCTCACCAGGTTTAAGGCGTGTAACCAGAGGAGCGTGCCGAGGCGCGATACCTAATTCACCCATTACGCCTGGCGCGTAAACCATTTCGGCCAATCCAGAATAAATGGAGGCCTCTGCGCTCACTATGTCTACGTGTATCGTCATGCTCATCTTTATACCTTGCTTAAGCCGCTTTTTTAGACGCTTTTTCGATCACTTCGTCGATCGTACCTGACATATAGAATGCCTGCTCAGGGATATGATCGTAGTCACCATTAATAATACCTTTAAAGCCAATGATGGTGTCTTTCAGTGATACGTATTTGCCTGGAGAACCAGTAAACACTTCAGCAACGAAGAAAGGTTGCGATAAGAAACGTTGAATTTTACGCGCTCTGGCTACGGCTAACTTATCTTCTTCTGATAATTCGTCCATACCCAAAATAGCAATAATATCGCGCAGTTCTTTATAGCGCTGCAAGTTTCCTTGTACGGCGCGTGCAACGTCATAGTGTTCCTGACCAATAACGAGAGGATCTAACTGACGACTGGTTGAATCTAATGGGTCAACCGCTGGGTAAATACCGAGCTCTGCAATTTGACGTGACAACACAACCGTTGCGTCCAAGTGAGCAAACGTCGTCGCTGGTGATGGATCGGTTAAATCATCCGCAGGTACGTAAACGGCCTGGATAGACGTAATAGAACCGTCTTTAGTTGACGTAATACGTTCCTGGAAAACACCCATTTCTTCAGCCAGGTTAGGTTGGTAACCCACAGCAGACGGCATACGGCCTAATAGCGCAGATACTTCGGTTCCAGCCAGTGTATAACGGTAGATATTATCGATAAACAACAATACGTCACTGCCATCAGCACGGAATTTTTCCGCCATCGTTAAACCCGTTAAGGCAACGCGTAGTCTGTTTCCTGGAGGCTCATTCATCTGTCCGTATACGAGTGATACTTTGTCGATAACGTTTGAATCGGTCATTTCATGATAGAAATCGTTGCCTTCACGAGTACGCTCACCCACACCTGCAAATACTGAGTATCCGCTATGCTCGATAGCGATGTTACGGATCAACTCCATCATGTTAACGGTTTTACCAACACCGGCACCACCGAATAGACCCACTTTGCCGCCCTTAGCAAACGGACAAACTAGATCGATCACTTTAATGCCTGTTTCTAGAATCTCACTGGAAGCAGCTTGCTCTTCATACGAAGGCGCAGCACGATGGATGCCCCAGCGTTCTTCTTCACCAATCGGACCTTTTTCATCAATCGGCTCACCAAGAACGTTCATGATGCGGCCCAACGTTTTAGTACCTACAGGCACCTGGATGGCTTCACCAGTATTACTTACGGATAAACCGCGCTTTAATCCATCGGTCGTACCCATCGCTATGGTACGGACAACGCCATCACCAATTTGCTGTTGTACTTCCATCGTTAAACCCGCTTCTTCAACAAGAAGTGCGTCGTATACTTTAGGTATCGAATCACGTGGGAATTCCACGTCAACAACCGCGCCAATAATTTGAACGATAACACCTGAGCTCATATCAGTTCCTCAATAGTCTTAAATTAAAATTCTTTTTCCATGGTCAACGACCATACGTTTCGTCTTAGTACAGCGCCAAACGCGCTACTTATTCCAGCTTTACGCCCAAAGAGCTTAAGTTTCATTGAACGGAAAGATATGAACTTTCCGTTAATTCAGCTTTAAACCGCAGCCGCACCCGCGACAATTTCCGATAATTCCTGCGTAATGGATGCTTGCCTTGCTTTGTTGTAAACCAACTGCAATTCATCAATCAATGTACCGGCATTATCCGACGCACTTTTCATTGCGACCATACGTGCTGCTTGTTCACACGCATTATTTTCTAGTACGCCTTGATAGACCAATGATTCTATATAACGAATTAATAACTGATCTAACACTTCTTTTGCATCGGGCTCATGAATGTAATCCCAATGGTGCGTTAACTGATCTTCCAATTCTTCAGTGTGAACCGGCAGTAACTGAGTGATGACCGGCGTTTGCGTCATCGTATTGACATAGTCATTATGCGCAATATAAAAACGATCTATCTTGCCTTCGTTATACTCATTTAGCATTGTTTTAACGACGCCAATTAGGTCATCTATTGAAGGTGACTCACCAAGATGATTAACAGAACCGAGAACCGTCCCACCTAATCTTCCCAAAAAGCCTTCGCCTTTTGAGCCGATTGATGCCATCACAATCTCTGCTCCAGCATTATCCCATTCTTTTAATTGACCTAAAAACTTACGAAATAAATTTGAATTTAAGCCACCACAAAGACCGCGATCACTACTGACCAGAATAACGCCAATTCGTTTACAGTCCCTTTCATTCAAGTAAGCGTGCTTATATTCTGAATTAGCCTGTGCGAGGTGACGGATGACCTGTCCCATTTTTTTAGCATACGGACGAGCAGCTAACACGCGCTCCTGTGTTTTACGCATCTTACTGGCCGCAACCATTTCCATGGCGCGCGTAATTTTCTGCGTACTTTTAACACTCGCGATTTTAGTCTTTATTTCTTTTCCGACTGCCATAACGTATCCCGTTTACCAGGTTTGAGTTTTTTTAAACTCGGTTATTGAAGATCTAAGCTCATTAATAATGTCTTCATTATAATGTCCTTCATCACCAATCGAGGCGACCAAATCTGCTTTCTCGCGCGCCATATAGCTATGTAGTGCGCCTTCAAAAGCCAGCACTTTTTCTACTTCAATATCATCGATGAAGCCTTCGTTTGCAGCGAACAATGAGAAAGCCATTTGCGGCACACTTAGTGGCGCATACTGGTTTTGCTTCATCAGCTCTGTTACACGAATACCACGATCAATCTGCGCTTTAGTCGCTTCATCCAAATCAGAAGCAAACTGAGCAAACGCTGCTAGCTCACGGTACTGAGCTAAATCGAGACGCGTACCGCCGCCCAATTTTTTAATCGCTTTAGTCTGTGCTGCACCACCCACTCGTGACACTGATAGACCAGCATTTACCGCTGGGCGAATACCGGCATTAAACAAATCAGTTTCTAAGAAAATCTGGCCATCGGTAATTGAAATAACATTGGTAGGAACGAAAGCCGACACGTCACCCGCCTGTGTTTCAATAATTGGCAACGCGGTTAATGAACCCGTCTTACCTTTGACCTTACCGTTGGTTAACTTTTCGACTTCGTGCGCATTAATTCTTGATGCGCGCTCTAATAATCTAGAGTGTAGATAGAAAACGTCACCTGGATACGCTTCGCGGCCTGGAGGGCGACGTAGCAACAATGAAATTTGACGATAAGCCCAGGCTTGTTTGGTTAAATCGTCATACACGATTAACGCGTCTTCACCTTTATCACGGAAATATTCACCCATTGCACAACCGGCGTAAGGAGCGACAAATTGCAGTGCTGGAGAATCTGCAGCGCCGGCTACAACAACAATGGTATGATCCATCGCACCGTGTTCTTCTAGCTTCTTAACCACGTTGGCAATCGACGAAAGCTTCTGGCCGATTGCGACGTAGATACATTTAACGCCTGTACCTTTTTGGTTAATGATCGCGTCAATCGCAATCGCTGTTTTACCCGTTTGACGATCGCCAATGATTAACTCTCGTTGGCCACGGCCAAGAGGAATCATCGCATCGATTGATTTAAGACCCGTTTGAACGGGCTCATCAACTGATTGACGAGCAATAACGCCCGGTGCGATTCGTTCAACTGGTGATGATGACTCAGCTTCAATGGCGCCTTTACCATCAATGGGCGCGCCTAGTGCGTCAACCACGCGGCCTAATAGTGCTTCGCCGGTTGGTACTTCTAAAATACGCCCGGTACACTTAACACTATCGCCTTCGGTGATGTGCGTATATGAGCCCATGATAACAACACCGACGGAATCTCTTTCCAGGTTCAGCGCCATACCATAAGTTCCACCAGGGAACTCAAGCATCTCACCTTGCATCGCATCAGAGAGCCCGTGCACTCGTGCAATACCGTCAGTCAGGGACACGACGGTACCTTCGGTTTTAGCTTCTACGTCTGCATCGAAATTTTCGATTTTTTTCTTGATAAGATCACTTATCTCAGATGGATTTAATTGCATGGTTTTTACCTTTGCTATTTTAGCTGTTTAGCTAATTGTTGAATCTGTCCACTCAAAGAGCCATCAATAACTTTATCACCAGCACGAATAATCATGCCGCCAATTAAGCTTGAGTCCTCTTCAACGCTAATTTTCACTTGCTTACTAAATGATGCTGACAAAGACGTTGTTAACGCTACTTGCTCTTCGTCTGACATAGGGAACGCCGATATGATACTGACATCGAGTGACCCACATTTTTGGTCTTTTTTCGTTTCATACTGCTTGAAAATTTCACCAGCGAGTTGCAAACGATTGTTTTGAATCAGTAACTTAATGAGATTCAAACCGTCAGCATCCATATGATCCTGACAAATATCCATCATCGCACCCTGAAGCTGCTTTTTTGAAACCTTAGGGTTATCTGAAACTTTCTTCAAAAGCTCATCTGACGTCACTTGCTGCAAAAAATCAAGCATCTCTGACCAATGGTCTAATTGATCCTTTTCGTTAGCCATTAAAAAAACGGCTTCAGCATAAGGTCTTGCCAATGCGGCTAACTCGGCCATTAGACTGCGCCCAGCTGGCTACTAATATTATCAATCAGCTTCTTATGCCTACTTGCATCTATTTCACTTTTGATAATTTGTTCCGCTGCAGCAATCGCTAACGCCGACACTTCGCCACGTAGCGCTTCTCTTGCACTAGCTACTTCTCGCTCGATATCAGCTTCCGCGCCTTTTTTCACTTTTGCAGCTTCTTCAAGGGCTTTGCCTTTTGCTTCTTCTACCATCTCTCCAGCGCGTACATTGGCCAGATTAATAATATCCGATGCTTCAGAGCGAGCCTCTTGCAACACTTCTTTAGCGCGCTTTTCTGCTAATTCGTGTTCCTTTTGGCCGCGTTCTCCAGCCGCCAAACCTTCAGCGATTTTGCTTTTTCGTTCTTCCATAGCTGCCATTAATGGCGGCCATACATATTTCATGCAGAACCAAACGAAGATAAAAAACGCTATCGTTTGACCTATTAGGGTTGCATTAATATTCATTATTAAACCTTAAGTTAGGGTTAATCTTCGTTTAATCTTATCCAACAACCGCGAATAAAATATACATTGCAATACCAACTGCGATCATTGGAACCGCGTCAATCAAACCCATGATTATAAAGAACTGCGTACGTAATAAAGGGATCAGTTCTGGTTGGCGAGCTGCGCCTTCCATAAAACGACCACCTAACATGCCAATACCAATAGCAGCACCAATCGCGCCCATACCCATTAATAACGCACCTGCTAAATAAATTAAACCTAAGTCTTCCATTGTTATCTCCTGTTGAGTTTACTAATTAATAAAAAAATTAATGGCTTTTTTCGTGCGCCATACTGAGGTACACGATTGTAAGCGTCATGAATATAAACGCCTGCAATATAACGATTAGAATATGAAATATCGCCCAGGGCACAGATAAAGCCCATTGCGTACCTAATGGCAGCATTGCGATCAAAATAAAGATCATTTCACCCGCATACATATTACCAAACAACCGCAACGCCAATGAAATTGGTTTTGAAATCAAACTAACCAATTCCAAAAATAAATTAAATAACATTAATGGCTTAGGGAATGGATGGAACGCCAGTTCGGCGAAAAAGCCACCAGCACCTTTCACTTTAATGCTATAAAAATGATCAGGAAAAATACGCCAAGCGCCAGAGCAAACGTCATATTTGGATCGGTTGTTGGAACAACTTTAAGGTAAGGAATACCTATTAACTGCCCCAAATGCGGCAGATAATCCACCGGCACCAAATCCATCGTGTTCATCAATATAATCCACACGAAAATAGTTAACGATAAAGGCGCTATTACTGGATTCCTTCCATTAAAGCTATCTTTAACACTACCGTCTACAAAATCCACCACCATTTCCACAAAGTTTTGTAACCCGCTTGGAACGCCTGCTGTTGGTGAGGAGGCTGCTTTTTTAAAGAAAAACAAAAATAGCATGCCAAGAAAAATAGATACGCCTAGCGTGTCTAAATTTAAAGCCCAAAAGCCCATTTCTTTAGCCGCCTCTGAACCGTGCGCAATTCCCCAGCTACCATCCGGATGCTGCCCGTAGGTTAAATTCGTAAGGTGATGCTTAATATACTCTGATGATGTTAGGTTTTCGCCCGACATAATTTCTCTCTTAATCCTTCACTCTAAATCCGCCAATCATAAACCCGATTTGACCCGCAACTAACCCGACCACCATGTAGGCTGGACTTAATTTTAACCACAAAAAACCTAAACTAAAGAGCGCGATAGCAACAAGTAACCGCTCAATCACGCCCAAATAAATATATAAGCTTCCGCGCTGATTGCCTTTTAACATCCTTGCTGTCGCCTGACTTAATCGGCACACCATCACAATAGAAGCAAGAAGCGATATAACGCCACCAAAAAGAACCGCCTTCACAGCCACTAGTTTCTCTGGATAAAATCCGTACACTACTGACGCCGCAATTAAAATCAACACCAACTGGTAAGCAACTATCTTTAGCTCGGCCTTCATTTCTTAAAAATCAAAGCAACTTATCCCGACTATTATAATTTTGTTGCACTGCACAGTCAAGATTATTTCAAATGCTCTAACACGCCCTCTAGTTCATCCAGCGAAGAGTAGTGTATTACTATTTTACCCGCCCCATTAATCGCATGATTGATGTCGACTTTCGCGCCTATTTTCTCTGCTAAACTTTGCTGCAAGCGCTCAATATCTGGATCCTTATTTACCGCTCTTTTTTTATCGTGCCCTTTAAGTAATTGTTTCACCAGCGCTTCGGTAGCACGTACGGACAAACCTTTACTTGCCACCTTGGTCGCAGCCACTAATTGCTGCTGTTCAGGTAAGGCTAGTAGCGCCCGCCCATGACCCATTTCTATTTTCCCCGAGCGTAGCAACTCTTTTACACTGTCGTTTAATTCGAGCAGGCGCAACATGTTACTAACGGCCGCCCGAGATCGACCCACTGCATCGGCTGCTTGCTGATGGGTCATATCAAATTCACTGACTAATCTATGTAAGGCCTCAGATTCATCTAAGGTGTTTAAGTCTTCGCGCTGAATATTTTCGACCAGTGAAATAGCCATCGCTGTGCGATCATCTACGTCATTAATAACCACGGCTACATCTTGCAAGCCCGCCATTTGAGCGGCCCTCCAGCGGCGTTCGCCAGCGAGTATTTCATAGTTGCCGCCGCCAATAGGGCGAACAATGATGGGCTGAATCAATCCTTGCGCGCTGATAGAATCTGCCAGTTCCTGCAGCTGAACTGGGTCAAATTCTGTTCTCGGCTGATATTTCCCCCGTCGCAATAGGTCAATAGGTAATTTATTACCAACTTTTTTAGTATCACTTGTCGCAGATTGGCTCAGTAATGCGTCTAGACCTCTACCCAACCCTCTTTTTTGTGTCGCCATTATTTAACCCTGATAACATTTTTTATCTAATTCACGCGCTAAATCCATATACGCAATCGCGCCGCTAGAGCTCTTATCATATAGGATCGCTGGCAAGCCATAGCTTGGCGCTTCGGCGAGCCGCACATTCCTTGGTATCGTCGTTTCAAATACTCTATCTGCAAAATGCGTCATTAACTGCTCGCTGACCTCACGCGTCAAGCGACTACGCGTATCCACCATCGTTCTCAGCAAACCTTCTAATCTTAATTGTGGATTGGCCATTTCGCGCACCTGTTTAAGCGTGTCCATCAATGACGACAAACCCTCGAGCGCAAAATATTCGCACTGCATGGGTACCAACACACTATCCGCCGCCACTAACGCATTGATAGTTAGCATATTCATCGAAGGCGGGCAGTCTATAAAAACAAAATCATACCGACTTGCGATCCTATCAAGAGATTGTTTCAGGCGATTTTCTCGATTATCCACTGCCAACAAATGCACTTCGGCTCCGGCAAGATCCATATTACTGGCAAGCACGTCATTTTTCAGGTTTTCTGGGCGAATAAGCGCCAGCCCAGGGTCACAATCTTCTAACAATATGTCATAGCAGGATAACTCCACATTTTTTTTATCAACGCCACAACCCATCGTTGCATTACCCTGTGGGTCCATGTCGACTAATAATACACGCCGCCCCAACTCAGCCATCGACGCAGCCAGGTTGATACTCGTCGTCGTTTTGCCAACACCGCCTTTTTGGTTGGCGACCGCTATTATTCTTGCCACGTTAAGTTATCCTAAATTGCTATATCGACGTATCGACGCTATTACCTGGCCTCATAAATAACGAGGTTTCGCGTTGCTTCTAGACCAGGAATAGCCAACGATTGAACGCTGTTAAACTGAAAATCTTCTCGCTCTAACGCATCCGTCTCTTTCGACTTCATAGCGAGTAATTTACCACCGCTTGTTAATAAATGCCGTGTTTTTGTTAGCATATCTGGCAATGCGGTAAATGCTCGCGCCGTTACCGTATCAAATTTATCTTCTGGCCGGTACTGCTCTACGCGTTCGTGCACAGGCAAAACATTTTTTAATTCTAGCTCTATACAAACCTGTTGAATAAAACGCGTTTTCTTCGAATTACTGTCCAGCAGTGCAAAGTGCATATCTGATCTGGCGATAGCCAGCGGTATGCCCGGCAATCCTGCTCCGGTACCGACGTCAATACAGCGTGTACCGTGTAAAAAAGGCAGCACGCTCAAACTATCTAATAAGTGCAGCCTGACCATTTGCTCAGGCTCGCTGATGGCGGACAGGTTATATACGCGATTCCACTTCACTAACATACGAAGAAAATCCATTAGCCTATCAGCGCCGTCTTGCGGCATAGCAATATTCATTTCCTCGAGGCCCTGCTCTAATTGAGCACGATGTAACGCATTGAACTGCATTATTTAAGCGCTTTTCTTTTTCAAATGAACCAGCAATAAAGAGATCGCTGCCGGCGTCACACCCTGAACACGTCCGGCTTGGCCGAGTGTTTCTGGCTGATGGCGATTCAGTTTCTCTATCACTTCAGACGACAAGCCTCGAACTTGCTGGTAATTCATGTTGGGCGCCAAGTTTAAACCCTCATAGCGCAGCGCACGGTTAATGTCTGTTTGTTGGCGGTCAATATAACCCGCGTATTTTGCCTGTATTTCAACCTGTTCTCGCACTGCGCTATCGGTGACGGGGCTTTCAAGCCCGGTTAAATCGGCTATATTGTCGTACTTCACCTCCGGACGGCGTAATAAATCCAGCAAGTTTGCCTCTTTCAATAAAGGCGTTTTTAAGAATTCATCCGCTTCTGCGGTGGCCACCGTCTTAGGGTGTATCCAACAGGACTTTAGACGCGCTTGCTCTACTTCAATTGCTTCTTTTTTTATGCTGAAGGCTCGCCATTGAGCTTCACCAACCAGCCCCATCTTATAACCGAGCTCGGTCAACCTTAGATCTGCGTTGTCTTCTCTTAACAATAAGCGATACTCTGCTCGACTGGTGAACATTCGATACGGCTCGAGCGTACCATTGGTCACCAAATCATCGATCATCACGCCGATATACGCTTCATCGCGGCGCGGGCACCATGACTCCAGGCCCTGCGATTGCCTCGCCGCGTTTAAACCGGCGATCAAGCCTTGAGCTGCCGCTTCTTCATAGCCCGTTGTGCCATTAATTTGGCCGGCAAAGAACAAACCCGCCATATGTTTGGTTTCTAATGATGACTTAAGGTCTCTTGGGTCAAAAAAATCGTATTCGATCGCGTACCCTGGACGCACGATGTGCGCATTTTCAAAACCTTTTATGGTTCTAATAAAAGCGTATTGAACGTCGAAAGGCAAGCTGGTTGAAATACCGTTAGGGTACACTTCGGTGGTGGTCAGGCCTTCAGGCTCTACAAAAATTTGATGCGAATTTTTGTCTGCAAAGCGCATCACCTTATCTTCTATTGACGGGCAATAGCGCGGGCCAACGCCTTCAATCACGCCGGTATACATCGGCGAACGGTCGAGTCCAGAGCGAATAATATCGTGACCTTTCTCATTCGTGCGAGTGATGTAACACGATATTTGTTCGGGGTGATCTTCGACCGAACCCATAAAAGAGAACACTGGCAACGGCCTGTCCCCGGCCTGTTCTTCCATCACGCTGAAGTCAATGGTGCGGCCATCAATTCTAGGCGGCGTACCCGTTTTCAATCTATCCACATTAAAGGGCAGGGCGCGCAAGCGCTGCGACAAGGCATTAGATGGAGCGTCGCCAGCACGGCCACCCTCGTAATTTTCTAATCCAATATGAATTCTACCGCCCAAAAATGTGCCCACCGTTAACACCACGGTTGGCGCTGTAAACTTAAGCCCCATTTGAGTAACGACGCCTTGCACGTGGTCTTGTTCAACAATCAGATCCGATACCGTTTGTTGAAACAGGCTGAGATTAGGCTGGTTTTCCAGAACTTCTCGCACCGCGTGTTTGTACAACAGGCGATCTGCCTGGGCACGGGTTGCGCGTACCGCTGGCCCTTTACTGGCATTTAAGGTACGAAATTGTATGCCCGCTTTATCGGTCGCCTTTGCCATCAAGCCGCCCAGCGCGTCCACTTCTTTTACCAGGTGGCCCTTACCAATGCCGCCAATAGCTGGATTACAACTCATTTGCCCGAGCGTTTCAATATTTTGCGTTAATAGCAGCGTATTTGCACCTGTACGCGCCGCAGCTAAGGCCGCTTCTGTTCCGGCGTGTCCACCACCAACAATGATGACGTCAAACTTTTTAGGATATTCCATAACTCTATATTTTTTACATAAGCTGTTGATTTTAGCATTTTATTATCGAATTAGTTAACGCGTTCAAGCCGCTGTTAAAATCTATTTGCTAGAATGATAGTCGTTAACCCAATAAATTTTATCTCCGCATGCCCATAGATAACCCTATAAACGCCTTTATAGAACAGGCTAATCGCATTATTTTAGGCAAAGATCACGTTATTAAATTAGCCTTAGCGTGCATTTTGGCTAAAGGCCATTTATTAATAGAAGATATACCCGGCGTAGGCAAAACGACCTTGGCGCATAGCTTTGCAAAACTACTCGGGTTAGATTTTCAACGCATTCAATTCACCAGCGACTTATTGCCCGCCGATATCGTTGGCTCAAGCGTGTTTGATAGAGACAATAATCGTTTTGAATTTCACCCGGGGCCCGTGTTTTCAAGTTTCGTGTTAGCGGATGAAATTAACCGAGCGACGCCTAAAACCCAAAGCGCCTTACTTGAAGCGATGGAAGAGCAGCAAGTTACGATTGAAAAAACGACCTACCCCATGTCGAACCCTTTTATCGTTATAGCCACCCAAAACCCCGCCCATCAGATAGGTACTTTTCCACTGCCAGAGTCGCAACTAGACCGCTTCTTAATGTGCCTGGCCATTGGCTACCCTGATGCCGCCTCCGAAAAAAAACTGCTCAATGGCGCCAACACCCGCCAAAAGCTCGCTGCTATTGATGCCGTCATTTCAACTGATCAGCTCATCGCTTTACAGCAGCAGGTTTATGGCATTTATGCCGCCGAGCCGCTTATCGCATACGCGCAAGCCTTACTGGAATTTTCTCGAACGTCTTCTTTATTCGCCCAGGGTCTATCGCCCAGGGCGGGTATCGCCATCATTCAATCTGCTAAAGCCTGGGCGCTAATCGATGGTCGTGAGCACGTTTACCCTGAAGACATTCAGGCAATTCTGCCGTCGGTGGTTAATCACCGATTATTACTACAAAACAAACTTTCTTCCGACCAAGGCGCCGCTCAAATACTACTCGGCGAGGTCGCCATTCCATAATGCAAGCCAGCCCTGCTTTTACGATAACAACGGGCAACTGGGAAACTATCGGTATATCTGCTAAACCCGTTCGCTTAGCTGTCTTTGTTGCTGAGCAAGGCGTACCCAATTCGCTTGAAATTGACCCACTCGACCACATTTACCTGCACTTTATAGCCTTTGATGCGGAGCAAAAAGCCATTGCTACAGCGCGCATGAGTGATGACGGAAAGTTCGGGAGAATGGCTGTTCTTAAACCTTATCGCGGCCAAGGGGTAGGGCGTTTGCTACTAGAAGCCGTTTGCCAGCAGGCCATCAGCATGGGTATTCATAGCATTTACTGCCACGCACAAACTGGCGCTACAGGCTTCTACCAAAAAAATGGTTTTTTAACGCAGGGAGAAGCGTTTGAAGAAGCCGGCATTTCGCATATCAAGATGCATAAAAAGCTACCGTTTTAAACTCGCTGCTGAAGGTACTCTTCGATAAAGTCGAAACGGTCATTACCCCACCATATTTCATCATCTAGCATCATAATAGGCGCGCCGAAAACACCGGCTTGATGCGCCTCGACGCAGGCTTTTCGAAACCGTGTCTGGCCTTCATTAGACGACACAAAGGCCATAAAATCAGCAACGTCCCAATCCAGATCTTGCGCTAAGCTTTCAAGGTTTTTCAATTCGGTAGGGTCGCAACCTTCACCCCAAATCTTAGTGTACGCCGCCGTCACGTAGGCTTCTGCCTGGTTTTTATCATTGGCGTATAGCACGCCGACGTTCCAGGGCCCTACTTGTAAGTTCGGCGGAAACGCAAAAGGCGCATCGTAACGCTTTGCCCAACGCTTCAAATCGGCCAGCATAACCTTGATTTTAGCGGGCACTTCGCGGTTCGAGGGGCCATAATTTCCAGCCGCCATTTTCGCCTGCGGAATATCCATTGGGTGATAAGCCACCGTCAAGCCATACTTGCGCGCCAAACCGGGTAACTTGATATGCGCCAAATAGCTAAAAGGGCTCATTAGGTCAAAATAAAAATCCATCTGCTGCTTAACCATTTGATTCCTTTTATCGAGTCGAGTTATTTATTCCGCGGCAGCAATGCAGATATTGCCGTCTACAACGCTTACCGGATAGGTCTTAATAGGAATTTGACAAGGGAAAGAGGTCGCCTCTCCTGTTTTGATGGAAAAAGCACCGCCGTGAAATGGGCACTCGATCTCTTCGCCGTCCTGATAACCATCGGTTAACATCGCCATACCGTGCGTGCATAAGTTATCGGTTACAAAATATTCTCCATCATGCACGTACACCGCCAATCCTGAGAAACCTTCGGGTGTAACGCTAACAGGTGTTTCTTCTTTAACGTCTTCTGCTTTACATAGGGTAATTAAATCGCTCATTTAAATCTCTTCTTTGTGGGTTAACTAACTATACGCTTAGTAAAAACGATCATAGTGGATTTGGTTTAACGGAACTTTATATTCCATCACCAATAGTCGTGTCAAGGCGTCCGTCATCGGCGGCGGGCCGCAAAAATAGAACTCGTGCTCGGGCAGTTTATCGCCCAGTGTCGAAGCCACCAATTCGTGGATAAAACCAACCGCACCATCCCAGCCTGCCGCTTCAGCCGCAGCAGCATCAGATACCGCATTAAAATTCTGCACACGCCTTTTCATATCGGCATCTGCCTCAATGAGCGCAGGTGTACAGATGTCTTTAGGTGTTCTACCGCCATAAAACAGGTAGATCTTACGCTCATCAAGCCGCGCATCTTTCGACGCCGCCTTAATAATAGACATTTCAGGTGACAAGCCCGATCCACCGCCAACACAAACAATATCGCGAGGGATTTCAGGTTTCAAATACGCCAGGCCATAGGGGCCGTCTAGAACGATCACATCGCCTTCTTGATAGTCTTCAAACAACTTCGTGCTAGCACTACCGCTGGGCATTTTTTTGATAATGAAGTGCCACTCGCCATTTTCGTTAGGCAAGTTACTCATTGAATAACCGCGCGAACCCACTACATTTGGAAAGTCCAACAAAGCGAACTGGCCCGGTTCAAACTTTGCGGCGTGTTCTGTTTTAAAACAAAACTCGGCCATATCGTCTGTCAACTGATTGATCTTATATAAAGTGGCCGCCGACTTAATTGGCTTATGTACAGGCACTGCCTCGTTATTGAGCCGCACTTTGATTTCGCAATCTGATGTCGGTATACACTGGCAGCTTAACTTTCGTCCTTTTTTTATATCTCTAGGGGAAAGGCCAGGCGCGTCAGGCCAAAGGTCATCTACCTCACCCGTCAGAACTTCTACTTTACAGCTACCACAACCGCCTGAATTACACTCATACGGCAAGCCTAGACCTGCACGAAGCCCAGCACGCAAAAGCGTATCGCCTTCTTCACAAGGGAATTCAAATTCTTGTTCGTTGATTTTAATTGTATAACTGCTCAATTTTCCGCCCCTAAAGCCACTAAATTTATTAATATAACAGCGTATTATATATATTCTGTTAAATCAACGGATGCTTTAGATCACTTTTTGAGGCGGCACAATGTCCACACCCTTTTTTAGCGAAGACACGTTTAAGTTTTTAGAGCAGCTGGCTAAAAATAATAATCGGCCCTGGTTTAACGAACATAAGCACATTTACGAACAGGCCGTTCGCTCTCCAGCGTTGGATTTTATCGAGGCCATGCAGCCGGTTATTAAAAAGCTGTCCCCCAACTTTACCGCGGTAGCAAAAAAAACCGGCGGCTCTTTAATGCGCGTGTATCGAGACGCTCGCTTTAGTAAAGATAAGACGCCGTACAAAACCAATATTGGCATCCAGTTTAGACACGTGGCGGGGAAAGACGTACACGCGCCGGGGTTCTACTTGCACATTTCGCCCAACGAGTGCTTTTTGGGTAGCGGTATTTGGCACCCAGACAGCAAAGCACTCAGTCGTATTCGCGAAATGATTAGCGACAACCCTAATGCCTGGAAAAAAATCACTAGCCATAAAAACTTCAAGCGTCACTTCGAACTATCCGGTGACTCACTGAAAACATACCCGCGTGGTTACGCGAAAGACCACCCAATGATTCTCGATCTAAAGCGCAAGGATTTTATCGCGATACACCCACTCAGCCGCGAAGAAATTTTGAGTCCCGACCTAATCAAAACGATACATCAGCGCTTCAATATCGCTAGCGACTTAATGGATTATCTTTGCAATGCGCTTGAGCTGCCTTATTAATAGCGCCTTATAAGCCCAGCTTTTCAGCGATAAAATCGGCGTCTTTATCTCCACGCCCTGACAAATTAACTAAAATGGTTTGCTCCGGCGTCATCGTGGCGGCAATTCTCATCGCGTAAGCCACCGCGTGAGCACTTTCCAACGCTGGAATAATGCCTTCTACTCTGGATAGCGTCATAAACGCGTCCACGCACTCATCGTCATCCACGGCAACGTACTCGACCCGGCCTAAATCCTTTAACAGACAGTGCTGTGGCCCCACGCCCGGGTAGTCTAATCCCGATGCAATGGAGTAAACGGGCAACGGTTCGCCAGATTCGTCTTGTAAGTTGTAACATTCAAAACCGTGAAGTGAACCCTTCGTGCCTTTACTCATCGTCGCCGCGTGATAGGGGGTATCAAGCCCTTTACCGCCAGGTTCTACGCCGACCATTTTCACAGCGTCGTCGTCTAAAAAGGCGGTGAACAGGCCAATCGCGTTAGAGCCACCACCGACACAGGCGGTAATAATATCCGGCAACTTACCTTGTTCGGCGAGAAACTGCTGACGCGCTTCTTTACCGACGATACTCTGGAAATCCCTGACCATCATCGGAAACGGGTGCGGACCGACCACCGAGCCGATCGCATAAATAAAATTGACCGGATCTTTTAGATACTCTTCAAAAGCACTATCGACGGCGTCTTTTAAGGTTTTTGTGCCTCGTGAAACCGGCACCAGTGTGCAACCCAGGATTTTCATTTTGGTGACGTTTGGGTGCTCTTTGGCGATATCCACTTCGCCCATATGAATTTCGCAATCCAATCCAACCAGTGCACAGGCCGTAGCCAGAGCAACCCCGTGCTGTCCCGCTCCCGTTTCCGCTATCACTTTGGTTTTACCCATATGCTTCGCCAGTAACGCCTCGCCTAAGCAATGATTAATTTTATGTGCGCCCGTGTGGTTTAGATCCTCCCTTTTTAGAAAGATTTTCGCGCCACCGAGCCTTTCCGTTAACCGTTTAGCATAAAATATCGGGCTTGGTCGACCAACGTAATGAACGTACAAATCATTTAACTCATCCTGAAAGGCTTTGGTTTGTGAGATGTCGAGATAGGCGTCTTTAATCTCATCCATAATAATGACTAATTCAGGCGGGATGATCTGCCCACCGTACTCACCAAAATAGCCCTTATCATCTGGCATTGGTATCTTATTCTTCTTCAAGACCGGCCTCTTTTATTATTAATGTGAATAAATAGCTTATTAGCAATTCGTGAGAATAACAATACGAATATTAACGCCATACAATCAACTAAAACTGATTTGCATCATGGTGCTTAGAGCCTTTAAATGCGAAAGTTTCAACTACAAAACAAGTTCACAATAGGATTAATAATGGCCGAGACAAATCAGCAACCATCCCAGCAAACCACCATGTACGACTGGATTGGCGGCGAACAAGGCGTTCGCAAGCTAGTAGACCGTTTCTACGAAATAATGGATCAGGACGAAGAAGCAAAAACCATTCGCGCCATGCATAAACAAGACCTTTCTGAGATCAAAAATGGCCTGTTTGAGTACCTATCGGGCTGGTTGGGTGGCCCACCTTTGTACATCATGAAGCACGGCAGCCCTTGTATCACCAAACCCCACGCGCCTTTTAAAATTGACCAGGCGGCCTCAGATGCATGGATGCATTGCATTACAAAAGCTATGGAAGACGTCGCCATTGAGGAAAAGTACCGCAAAATGCTAACGCCCGCTTTTCAGCGGATGTGCGACACCTTGATGAATAGTTGATTTTACAGCTCGAGTGCGAGCCAAAAAAAAGGGCGCTTAAGCGCCCTTTTTTAACTAAACCGGCTTAAAGATTATAAATCAATATCCATACCGTAGCCTTTCGCTTCTGGCTTGTGGCCAAAAATATCACCGACATAGTGTTCCTGGTCTTTCATGGTAAAACGTGCGCCATGTCCCAGCTCCAATAACCAGCCTGAAGGCGTGGCAAAGTAAAACGTATATGCCTGGTCATTTGAATGTTTGCCGAGCTGCATAGCAACATCAATGCCTTTTTGACGAATAATATCGTGACCAATGCCCAGATCATCCAATTCCGTGTATTCCAACATTAAGTGATTAATGCGTTTTTCCATTGGCCCAAGACCAAATGCAATAGAGTGTTGGCGGTCATTACAGCTCATAAACGTTGGCTTCGCGATCATGCCATTAGGCAGTTTTAATTTATATTCTACTGAACCTTTAAGGCCTAATAGTGAATAGAAATCATAGGTAGCCGCATCGTCCATTGAACGGATAATAAGGTGGCCAACGCCCTGATCAGCGGTCAGGAATTTGCCGTACAATGGCCGCCCCGGGTGGAAAGGCTTCATTACATCCACACGCGGACTGTAGAAAATTTCAGTCGGGTTGCCCGATGGATCTTCTAGCTTCAACAAACCGAGTACATGACGTTCATCGGCTTCTTCTTCTGACGCTACGGTAAATGCGACACCCGCGTCTGTTAACTGCTGTTGCATTGCCTTGAACTCTTCAAAGCCAGACACACGCCAGCCAGCATAAGCCAAATCATCTTCGTCTGATTGATGAACCACAAAACGGTGGTGCTGATTATCCATTCTTAGATAAAAACGATCATCGCGATCGCCTTCCTCAATTTCCAGACCAACACAGTCGCTTGCAAACGCACGCCACGCATCCAGATCCGTTACATTGAACCCCAGATAACCCAATTCTGTTACTTTAACCATTACTTTCTCCTCGTTTAATTTCAAAATTCTTGCTTAGAAAAATATGTATAAATTTTTATCTTCCGTCACTCTTGCGTCTAACGTCACCTTACGACGCGCCAGCTGAAAACCACTGTCCACCCTGCGAACTAAATCCTGTCGACCGCCAACGTGTTCAGACCTTTCTATTTGTCCCCGATGCCGAATAGTAGCAAAATTACTGAGCACCACAAACTCATCTTCTTTTGCCGTATGAAAGGCCTGTATATTGGTAATTAAATAACGCACCGATGACATAGGGTCTTCCATCCATACCGCGCCCGTCGCCAAACGGCCCACTCGCTGTTTCATTTCGTCATAATCATCGTTATAAATGGCCATATCATCTGGCGTCGGCGCTGGCCTTTTGTCCTTCGCATAACGGCGTTCAACGACCGGCATCCAATAATGAATGTCTTTCGCGACCATCGTTTCAAACCAGGCCTCATACTCACCGTCCTGTAATAAGCTCGCTTCTTGATAATAGTGTTGCGACAGATCGTAGTGTAACTGCATCGATACGCGCTCTTTAGCCTCAGTATTATGCATATTACTCTTCTCCGCCTTGTGCTCTAGCCGCTATACGATCTTTCCAATAGTCTTTATTGCTAAAGCAATCGTCCCATTGAGCGTCTTTAGCACGGATCTCATCCCAACTTTCTGCCGACATAATCTCCTGATAAAAGCGATAAAACCCACGATACGAGGTTTCGCCGATAAAACTCGAGCCCACGATACCTGGGTACTCAGGGTGCGGCCCTTCATAACCTACCCCCATCCTGGAGTCCATTGTATTTTTTCGGGTATGCGGCCCACGGTTATTGCGCGTTGAATTGACCATATTATCGCCGTCATCGCTTTCTAGTGTTCCCGCCGTACCAAAACTTCTGATCGCCTGCTTAACGATTTCTTTTTTGGTCGCATCGTCCATATCTTTATGTACGATCACCCAGGACCAGACTTCAATTTCATGCGGGCCTCGTGGGTGCCACACTTTAAAAATATTAGTGCCGTACAAGAAAGAGCAGTTTGGAAACGTCGTGCAATTCCAGTGACCATCATATAGCTCCGCCCTTGGCTGGCCTAGTTTTTCGGCGACTTTGGGCTGCGTTTCTTGCAAGAACTTGGCGTAGCCGTCTCTTTTTTCATGTATACCAATACCCGCATGATCAATAACGCCAAAACCATGGCCGTGCCGGGTTGTTACCTGAATGCCTAGCTCATCAAACGGCATATTCGCACGATTGCCCGCCAGACCACCTAGCTCGCCACCAAGCATTTCAAGGGCAGAAGCGTGGGTCCAGCCAACGTGGTAACCATCACCGACAAAGTTTTCTGCGGGCACTTTCCAGTTACACTTGAGGATTGATTTTAATGGTGGGCCAATGAGCTCAGCTCCTTCGCCAGCGCCCACCATCCAGGTGTCCAGGTACCAGCCCCAATCACCTAAAAAGTCTACTAAATTTGGTGCGTTATCATCGAAGCAACCAAATACAAAGCCACGATAGCTCTCAACCCGAATGGAGGGGAGGCTCATCTTCGTCATATCGATTTCATCGTGATAACACTTTTCTTTCAAGGGCACGTCAACCAAGGCACCATCGGTGCCATAAACCCAACCGTGGTAATTACACACGAAAGACCGCGTATTGCCGCTATCTGCCGTGCACACGCTGTTACCGCGGTGCGTACACGAATTAATAAAGGCCTTTAGCGAACCATCCGTATGGCGAACGACAATAACCGAATCTTCACCCATTTTTGTGGTGATAAAGTCGCCTTTATTCTTTAGCTGGCTTTCGTGCGACAAAAACAACCAACAGCGGCCAAAAATACGCTCTAGCTCCTGGTCGTAAATTTCCTGATCCCAAAAAACTCTCTTTGATTGTGTTGATTTTTCAATATCAACTAACTCATTCATATCAATCATTATTCACCTCTTAACTCTGTCTTAATTATTGATATTACCGGGCCATGAACTCGCGGTAACCTTTCCAAAATCCACGCACGGCATTTTCATCCATACCCATTGGGCTGGTAAAGTCAGCCACGTCATTACCGCCCATTTCAATAAACGAATACTCGGTCTCATCCCGGCTAATACCCTGTTGTACTAACTCAACCGCCTCGCCGTCTTCCATAGAAATTAACCCCGAAGGACCGACCAGATTGATATTTTTCAATCGGTGTTGCGCCATCTCTTCACTATCATCCTCATAGCCAAAGAAGGTCCAGACCAGCTCTGTTTCATCGACAGACTTTGGTAACACCTGCCTGGTCGCCAGGGTGTTCTGGATTTGCTGCAGCACCACTGAGGGGAACAATGATTGAATACTCAAGGCCACGCGATCATCTCTTTCAGGAATAAACTTCAGCACGCTCTCGTCTTGTAGCTGATGCGGGCCTTTCATTTCTCTATTGGCCTCACCCGAATACTCAGTGTAATCGACATCACCCTTGGGGGCCGAAACGTTAAAATAATTGTGACAACCCACTTCATCGGTAATGCCTACGCTTTCCTGACCCTGGCGATACACGCCAAAGGTTGGATAAAACAGGTGTAATAAAGCGCCGTGATAACTATCGCGACTATTTTCTGAGTACGCTTTCCAGTTACCATGCATATACTGACGCGTATAGCCAATAACCTTAATGGGCTTATGCATAATACGCCTGATATTTGCACACATCTTTTCCCCAAGAAAGGCAGCCAGATCGGGCGCTGTGTCATCAAAACTGGCAAACACCATATTGGCGATAGTTTCTACTCGCAGTTTGCGCAAACCATGATTATTCATA
>JASJGO010000020.1:0-6636 GCA_033791505.1 Cycloclasticus sp. | reverse complement strand
CCTCCTCTGTTGCACCGGGATAAACCGTGGATTCGTAAATGACGATATCGCCTTTGCATAACGAAGCCGCTACCGTTTTTGTCGCCTCTTTAATGGGCGTTAAATTTGGATTATTGCCGTTATCGATCGGTGTCGGTACGGTAATGATATAGATATTAGCTCGGCCAATGTCGGCTAGATTAGTCGTAAAGCGTAATCGGTCTACTTTACTCAGTTCGTCACTCGAGACTTCTAGGGTGGCATCTTTACCATCATTTAAAGCGGCTATACGCTCTTTATCGATATCAAACCCTATCGTAGGGTATTGCCTTGCAAACTCCACCGCCAAAGGTAGACCCACATACCCGAGGCCAATAACTGCTATATTAAAATCCATTTTTAACCAACGGCTAAGTAATTAGAATAGCTCTATTCTCTACTAATTTTTAATCTAGAAACAGGTCAACTTGTAGGGGTTTTGTAGAATCGACGGCGTATTGATCAAAATTGTTAATCCCACGTTCGCGCAAAATTTCTTCATCACTAAAAAAGTTACCCGTACAAGCCGCGCTGTCTTTGAGGAGTATCGCACAAGCGGCTTCGGCCACAATAGCTGGTATACGGCAGTTTTCGGCTTTAACAAGGCCTGAAAACATGGCCAATGCGGCCGTACCAATAACCGTACGAGGCCAGAGCGAGTTAACGGCAATACCGAAAGGCTTAAATTCTTCTGCAAAACCCAACACACACATACTCATGCCATATTTAGCGATGGTATAAGCGGTGTGATTTTTAAACCATTTAGGCTGTATATTCAATGGTGGGGACAACATCAAAACGTGCGGGTTCTCGGATTTTTTTAAATATGGTAAAGCCGCCTGAGTACACGCAAAGGTGCCGCGCGTATTAACATCCATCATCAGATCAAAGCGCTTCATCGGTGTGTCTAACGTCCCCGTTAAACTAATGGCACTGGCGTTATTCACCAATATATCTAGTCCACCAAAGTGTTCGGCGGCTTGCGCCATGGCTACAGCAACACTCTGTTCATCTCGAATATCCAATTTAATGGCGAGCGCTTGACCACCCGCCTCTTCAACCGCTTTAGCAACGGTATGTATGGTTCCAGGCAACGTTGGGTGTGGCTGATCAGATTTTGCGGCGATCACGATATTGGCTCCTTCCTGAGCCGCGCGTAATGCTATCGCCTCACCTATGCCTCTACTAGCGCCTGTAATAAATAATGTTTTTCCTTTTAAATTTAAACTAGCCATCCAACCTCCTGTTTGTACTAGGTATTAAATTTTGCTCTACGCTTCTCGCAGAAGGACGTAACGCCTTCTGTAAAATCAGCTTTGAGCATGCTTTGTTGAAAGTTATCCGCCTCCTGATCCAGGCGTTCAGTTAAGCTGACTTCATACGTTTGGTTCAATAAATGTTTGGTCCTGGCTAATACATCACTGGGGCCATCGCAGAGCAAAGTCGCCAACTCAAGCGTTTTTGTTTCCAGCATATCCGTCGCGACAACCTGGTTGACCATCCCCCATTGTTCGGCCTCTTGCGGTGAAAATCGCTTACCCGTTAAAGCAAGCTCCATCGCTCTTTTTTGACCCACCGCGCGTGGCAAGAAATACGTCATACCGCCGTCCGGTGTCGTACCAATTTTGCAATAGGCGACGGAAAAAACACTGCTTTCAGCCGCCACCACCAGATCACAGGCCAACATTAAACTTAAACCGAAGCCTGCGACGGCGCCCTGTACACTGGCGATAACGGGTTTATCCATAGATTGAATATTGCTAATCGCCTGGTGTAACACACTGAACATTTCTTCCGGGTACGCCGATACGCCCTCTTTCGCGTAAGCATCGGCTAACGATTTAAAATAATCGATGTCACCACCGGCCATAAAATGATCACCGGCACCTTTAACGATAACGCAGCTAATTTGCTCATCATTTTTGAGATCCTCAGTACAGCGTTTAAGATCTGCAGGCATATCCGCACCCAAAACATTCATTTTTTCCGGGTTATTTAAAATGAGCCACGCGATGCTTCCTTTTTTTTCGAGTTTGACTACAGGCATTATTTGTTCCTTATCTGAGGTGGGTCTAATTTATGTTTCTGTCTTTTGGATTATTACAACAATAGTCTTGCACCTTTTGTTGAAATGCGTTAGAACAAAGCAGCGAACATGGAGGTTATACTACTTTTTTTTAGGTTGCTGTCAACTTTAAGTTGACCTTAACGTAAAGTTAAAGCATATTACGGATGGTTTAAAAAATAATTGTTTATAATATTTTGGAGAACTGTAATGAAATTACCTCGTTCAAAAACAATAGCTTTAGTATTAACCTTATCACTCTCATTTTTCACCAGCCTAGCCTTTGCCGCCGCGTTTGCCGTTGCTGAACAAAGCGCTCTTGGCCTGGGTAATGCCTTTGCAGGTGGTGCCGCTTCTGCGGATGACGCTTCGACTATTTGGTATAACCCGGCGGGAATGACACGTATTAAAGGTAACCAGATGGTAGCCGGTATGCATATCATTGCTCCTTCTTTTGATTTTAAAGACGAGGGGAGCACCACTGGACTTGGCGCGCCGATTGCTGCCGATGGCACTAACAATGGAGGACGCGTTGGTTACGTGCCCAATTTTTATTACGTGCATAGCCTTAGTGACGAACTGAAGCTTGGTCTTGGTATCAATGCTCCTTTCGGCTTAGCCACCAAATACGGCAATGACTGGATGGGGAAGTACCAGGCTATTGAATCTGAAATCGTGACCGTCAACGTTAACCCTTCTATCGCCTGGAAGGCTACTCAGGATTTATCACTGGGTTTTGGTATCAGCATTCAATACATTGAAGCGACGTTAAATAATAAAATAGACTTCACGACTGTTTGTTTTTCTGCAAGTATGGGCGGTACAACTTGTGGAGGAGTGCCAGGGTCGAGTACAAATGATGGTTTTGCTCACTTGGAAGCGGATGATATTTCGTATGGTTTTAACTTTGGAGCGCTGTATAACCTGTCTGAGCAAACGCGTATCGGCTTCGCTTATCGCTCAGAAATAAAACACGACCTAGAGGGCGACGCAGACTTTACAGTACCAACTGCCGTTTCCGTAACAATCCCAGCATTGGGCGTAGCCTTTGCAGACACAAAGTTAAGCTCTCAACCCGACCTGCCCGCCAGTGCCTCCTTTAGCATTCACCATCAGGCGGATAAAAACCTGGCTATTATGGCCGATGTTACTTGGGTGGGCTGGAGCTCCGTTCCAGAGCTGCTCATCACGTTTGACAACCCTGCAAAAACTGATGCCGTTGAAGAATTAAGATTAAAAGACAATATTCGCCTGTCAGTTGGCGCTACGTATTCAACAGATGGGCCCTGGACGTATCGCGCAGGTTTTGCTTTTGACGAAGGCGTCGCCAGAAATGCGGCCACTCGGTCTGCTCGATTCCCAGACAATGACCGTTACTGGCTAACATTTGGCGCGAGTTATCAATTGGCTGATGACTTATCCATTGATGCCGGTTATGCACATATCTTTGTACCCGACACAAAAATTAACCGAGTTGGTTCAACTGGTGAAACATTGGTTGGTGAATATGAATCTGAAGCCGATATTTTGAGTGCTCAGATTCGCTGGGATATGTAAGCCAATTATGACGTATTTTTTAACATTAAAGCCCCCTTTATCGGGGCTTTTTTATATGCAATTATTACAACGTAAGCCTATTTAAACCTACAGGTAACACAGGAGAACATTATGGATAGACCCTGGTTAAACAGCTACCCTCAAGGCGTTGACGCCGATATTGATATCCACAAATTTAACTCGGTCGTTGAGATTTTCGAGCAGAGTGTAAAAACCTATGCTGACCGACCCGCCTTCAGCAACTTCGGCAAATCACTGACTTATTCAGACTTTGAGCGAGCAACAAGCGCCCTCGCCGCCTATCTTCAGCAAACACTCAAACTTAAAAAGGGCGACCGCGTAGCGATTATGATGCCTAATTTACTGCAAAATCCGGTCTCAATATTTGCCGTACTTAGAGCAGGCTTAACGGTGGTCAATACCAATCCTCTATACACCGCGCGTGAATTACGCCACCAGTTAAAAGATTCCGGCGCAAAAGCGATTATCGTCGTTGAGAACTTTGCCCATACCGTTGAAACCGTTTTAGCGGATACGGATGTTGAGCACGTTATCGTCACAAAAATGGGTGATATGCTTGATTTCCCTAAATCCATGCTGATTAACTTGGTCGTTAAGTACGTTAAAAAAATGGTGCCCAGCTATACCTTTGCAACTGCCACTTCATTTAAAACCGCCTTATCAGAAGGCTCGCAGCTTAAATTTGAAAACACTCCATTGACGCATGAAGACATTGCATTTTTACAGTATACCGGCGGCACAACGGGGGTTGCTAAAGGCGCGGTACTGACGCACAAAAATATGGTGGCTAATATGCTACAGGCATCCGAGTGGATTAAAAATGACGTAGTCCCAGGTAAGGAAGTGATTATCACTGCACTGCCTCTGTATCACATCTTTTCGTTAACGGCGAATTGCTTAGTCTTCATGGATGCGGGTGCGCACAATATATTAATTACTAACCCAAGGGATTTTAAAGGGTTTGTAAACGAACTTAAAAATACGCACTTTACTGTAATAACAGGGGTCAATACGTTATTCAACTCGCTGTTGAACACCGAAGGTTTTGCCGATATTGACTTCTCGGCGCTTAAATTGACGCTCGGTGGAGGTATGTCTGTACAACCAGCCGTCGCCGCGCAGTGGAAACAAATGACTCATTGCACCTTGATCGAAGCTTATGGGCTGACAGAAACATCACCAGCCGTCTGTATAAACCCGTTGAACCTGAAGGATTATAACGGCAGTATTGGCCTGCCCATTTCATCAACCTACTGCCAACTCATAGACCCGAACGGTAATACAGTGACCGATGGAGAGCCTGGCGAATTATGCGTTAAAGGCCCGCAAGTAATGAAGGGCTACTGGAACCGTCCTGAAGAGACTGCCAACGCATTTACAAAAGATGGCTGGTTGAAAACAGGTGATGTGGCGAAAATGGATGACAATGGCTTTTTTTATATCGTTGACCGGATAAAAGACATGATTTTGGTTTCTGGCTTTAATGTTTATCCGAATGAAATAGAGAGCGTAATCGTTGAGCACAAAGGTGTTTTAGAATGTGGCGTTATTGGTGTGCCAGATGAGAAGCATGGCGAAGCCGTTAAGGCATTTGTCGTTAAAAAAGATGACACTTTAACCGAAGACGAGCTATTGAGTTTTTGTAAAGAACGCCTTACCGGATATAAAATACCCGATCACATTGTTTTTATTAAAGAACTACCAAAAACTAACGTGGGAAAGGTATTGCGACGTGAACTTAGATCACTTTAATTAATACACTTATTTTAATTAGTCTTTAATTTTTATTGACGTTAACGTCAACTTAGTACATATTACGTAAAAAGGAAATTTAAATGAAGGAAGAGTTATATACCGCAACGGAATTAGGCGACGTTCTTGGTGTTTCTGCTCGCACCTTGCGCTTCTACGAAACTAAAAAATTAATCACCCCCATACGAGTGGGCAACCGACGAATTTATAACTACAAAGATAGCGCACGGATGAAACTGATACTTCGTGGTAAGCGAATTGGTTTTTCACTCGACGAAATCAAGAAGTTTTTAGATCTATACGATGCCGATCCAAGCCAAAAGAAACAGCTTAAATTACTTCAAGACGGCGTTGAACAGCGGGTTGCACAGCTTAACCAGCAGAAAAAAGATATTACCCAAACCTTAAAAGAACTGAAGGAAATACAAAACGCTACAGCTGAAGCACTCAACCAAAAACCCAACAAATAACGGAGTTATCATGAAAAATGTCGTCATCGCCGCTTATACAAGGTCTCCACAAACATTTGCTTTTAAAGGCGCCTTAGCCCGAGTTAGACCCGATGATATCGCCGCGCAGGTAATTGCAGGGCTTATCGCTAAAACAGGTATTGACCCTAATACGCTGGAAGACCTGATTATGGGCTGTGCGTTTCCAGAAGGCGAGCAAGGCTTTAATATAGCGCGACTCGTCGGTTTAATGGCCGGTTTACCTCAATCGGTTGGCGGCGTTACCGTCAATCGTTTCTGTGGTTCATCTATGCAGGCCATTCATATGGCCGCAGGTGCCATTCAGATGAATGCAGGCGAGGCTTTTATTTGTGCCGGCGTGGAATCGATGAGCCGCATTCCGATGGGTGGTTACAACCCAATGCCTAACCCCGAATTATTTAAAACGCTTCCCGCCGCCTATATAGGCATGGGCGAAACCGCTGAGAACGTCGCCAGGCTATATAATTTAACGCGTGAACAACAAGACGAATTCGCCGCTCTTAGTCAACAAAAAGCCACATCCGCGCAGCAAAAGGGGAATTTTACCGATGAGATTATTCCGATTGTCAGCAAATATGGAACCATCGACGCCGATGGCTGCATACGCCCCGGCACCTCGAGTGCCGACCTGGCGAACTTAAAACCAGCGTTCATGGCCGATGGTACGGTAACGGCTGCTACATCTTCACCGCTGACGGATGGCGCATCTGCCACCTTAGTTTGTAGCGAAGA
>JASJGO010000019.1:0-8918 GCA_033791505.1 Cycloclasticus sp. | reverse complement strand
GACCTTGCTTTTAGCGATTAATTTATTCCCTTTGTATACTTTAATGTAAAGTTGAAGCGTGGTAGCAGACCTACTTGCAGGCCCAAGTAAATCTTCGCTAAAAGAAATTGTATACAGTCCTTTTCCATCGATTTCAGCCTTGCCTAAAACAATATCAGGTGAATCGGTGGATTGGCGATAAGCCCGTACAATAAATCCCTTAAGGTTATTGCCTTTTTTATCGGTGATTTTCCCACTTAGCTTATACATTGCTTTGTTCCTTTTTTAGTTTCTGTAAAATTTAATGAAAATAGTTTTGTACTTTTATTTAATAAAGATTAATTCTCTCAGTCTTTCTCGTTGGCTATTCAGGCTTGTTTGCCGTTTTTATTCTTGTCCGTGGTTTTATTTAATCTATGAACTCGCAATTTCCCGAGCGTTATAACAAGGCGGAATATCAATTAGGTTAAACAAAACGACCCTGTCCGATACTCAGTTTTAATTAACGTGCCGAGTCTCGGACAGGCAAATGTTTCATGAGCATACCAATACCCTTTAATTAATTTCCCTGATTAAGAATTAAATGTACTTAAATATATCTGTCTATTTTGAATATTTTGTTTTGGTAATTTGGCCATTTTTTAAATTTACGTTTTCCGCTAGACCTTCTTTAAGCGATTTTTCCAGAACACTTTGCTTGATTTCTGTAACCATGGCTTGAATTGGTGGTGAATCTAAGCCTTCGTCAATTAAAAAAGCTCTAGTTTGAGGCCATTTGTCTCCAATAACACTATGCAAAGCATCATCAGGAAACCTTAATTTAACTGTATACAATTCAATATCTCCGTGTGAAAATAATGCAACTTTAGATTTGGGATGCGTATGAACAGTCATTTCAGAGCCTCCGTGAACATTTACTGACGTTTTTTTTCCGACCTCTTCTTTTACAATTCCATTTTTCGTTGACTTACTCAATTCCTTTTTATTTTTAATGCTTTTTTTCAAATAAGCCGTTTCGCTCGGTGTGCCCTTCCGAGTTTTTTGCCCATCTACAGAAACAAAATCACCAGATCCTGATGGTGAATCTTCAACGTGTGTTTTAGTCCTCGCGTTTCTTCTCTTTTTCAGAGCCTTAGCTTGTCGGTTACGCCTGGCTTTAATAGAGCCTCGTCTCGATAAAACACTACCTCCAACTGTTTGTACTAAGGTTGTAGCTCCAACTATTCCTCGCTCCAACCTTTCAGCACCTGTTAATGCATCGCCATCAATACTATCTCCAGTTGCCGCTTCCATCATGCCCGTCATACCAGTTTTTTCACTAATCATTAGGGCAACTACTTCGCCTCCTGATGCTCCTCCATTCTCATAATGAAGGGCACGATCTGCAAGCTTATCTATACCCAAAACCACTGCTGCTGCTTCTGAATACTCGCCTTTATCCGCAGCATCTTGAGCTTTAAATAACGTATTTGTTACATCTGTCATTGACTTGAAACTTGTCCACATATCTCGGCCAAGTTGTTTGACATTTTTTTTTGTATCGTCCGAAACTTTACCGTTAGAGTCTCGGTAAGTAATTGAGTTTCCCCTTACAAACCTATACAAATTCCCCCCATCAACTAAGCCAGCAGGATCACAACTCCCCCACCTCCCCAACCAAGCTAAATAATAACGAGCCCCATAATAATAAAGCCCACTCTCCTCATCTTTTTCTTTTCCGGAATACCGAATTCGTTTGGCAACTTGCGTCTGGCTTTTTACCGCTTGATATACTGAACTACCATAAGGAGAATATTCTTCGTAAGAAATTATTTTTCCAGCCTCGTCCAACTCCAAACTGGCTGAACCTAAATGGTTACTCAATTGATAACGAATAAACCGTGCAGGTTCAGGATTATTTGTGGCAGAACCTTGGGTTCGGATTTCAACTGCAGCTACTCGTTGCTTGTCGTCCGTAATGTCTAAGGTTTCGCGCTCGAGTTTGATAGTGGTGCCATCGTTTTCGTAAACGCGATAAATTTCAAACCCGCCAAGGTAGATGCGCTCTTGTTTTCGTTTAGGTATTTGACCGGCTGCGGCAGAGTGCTCAGTGACTTTACGCACCCTCTGGCCGCTGGCATCGTAAACGTAGAAGGTGATTTCAGCGGTAGCGTCACTCGTTACTACTTGTTTTGCCGAGGACTGCAATTGATCACGATAATCCCAGCGCATTTGTGACAAGTGATCCATATGAGTCATATTGCCGTGGGCATCGTAGGTATAAGTCTCGGTGATTGGCGGGGTTTTATTAAGTGTTGTACTGCTTAAGCGATTACTTTTTTTAGTAGGCTCAATTAGGCTTGCCTCATTGTAGGAATAAGTACGCGCCCAACCTGCGTGACTTGGGTCAGTACCCCGGTGTTGCATCTGCAAAAAATTGCCAAGTGCGTCGTATACATAACGCTCCAAGTAAGTTCCCATGGCGTTACCGTCACCTGCTTGCGGTAAACCTACTCGCGGTGTATCGCTATGGGTGTGCGGCAAAGGTGGGCCACCATTTTGGCCTAAGTGCTCGCGACCTGTTGCCTCTATTAAACGGTATAGCGCATCGTAGGTGTATTGGGCATTGGGTTCGACGCGTTTATTTTTAAAATAAATGGTTTGCTGAGCGTCATCGCGGAGGTGGGTAATATTACCGACGGGATCATAGGTGTAACGCAGGTTTTGAACTTGGCAACCAGGCCAGTTTGCTAGCGGTGGTTGCGGGCAATCTGCAGGAAAATTCGTTGTGTTTCGTTTGGTTAGTAAGTGGCTTAAGCGATGGGTGCTGGTGTCATAGTTGTAAAAAGTACTGGTACTGTTTGCGTAATCAATTCTTTGCCGTTGACCTTTGGCATCGTAGTTAATATTGGTGACAAACGGCGTCCATTTGGGTTGTCCATTTGTTGTGGCGCCATTAATAACCACCTCTATTTTTTCTAATAAATTGGCCTGATTGTAACTTGGGCGAATGGTGCTAGGCTGCATACTTGCACTGTGCGGCGTGGTTAAACTGGTGGGCCGGTTATAGGCGTCGTAGCTTGTATTACTAGTAAAGGTTTCGCTTTCCAACTTTGGACTGAGCGCTGCTTGCAATGTTGTATCATTAAAAGTTGTTGTTGCGTTGACCAAGATATTGCTTGGCAACACAGCATGAACGTCGCTCCAGTCAATTACTTGTTTGTACTGCATTGAGATACGTCGTGTTACTTCAATGGCATTGCCTTTAAAGTCTTGCAGTTCACTAGTGACTGCACCTGCCTGGTCGATGTGCAGGTAGGGCGTGCCACGCAGGTTGCGTTGCTCTGCCTCTGGATGTTGTTCACCATAAAGGGTTCGATCAGTTAAAAATTCAAGATTAGGGTTAACCAAATCTTCACCCATTACATAACTACACAACGGCCTTCGTAAAATATCGTATTCCGCTCGATACCCATGGCCACGACTGTCCCAACTGCGAATGCTGTTACCAGCAATATCGTTCAGCATCCAGCGGGCACCGGCTTCCATGCTAAGTTGATAAATTGGTTGCCCCAGCATGTTGTACTCGTATTGTATGACAACACGGTTTTTAGCATCGATGACTTTGCGTTGGTTGCCTTCATTATCAAACTCAATGCGGCTATGTATATATTCTTCGTCGGGCGGGTCGATTAAAGGTGTATTGCTGAATTTCGTTTTGTTGTGAACAAGCGTATAAAAAGTTCTACCCAATGAGTCGCTGTGAGCCACAGTAGGTGTGTTGTAGTGAACTTCTGTCTGCTTGGCTGCTTGGGTTTCGGCAAGGTGAGTTTTAGTGTTTGGCCATAGCTGATTTGCCATCGCACTGTGTACAGGGTTAGTGCGCAATGCATGCCAAGTGGGTAGGTAGTCGTCGTTGTTTATACTCGAAAAATAACCTCCTACGTCTTCATCAGTGGCAGGGTCGGAAATTAATAAGGTGTCGTTTGCATCCCAACTTTTTTGCTGCCAAGGGTCAAAAACGACTTTTCCCCAAGTGTGATCGGGGTTAAGCGTGGCAACAGCCCGTTGAGCAGCATCGTAAAACACTATTGAGCTTACACCTATTTTTACATCGAACTCGTGGCGATGGGTATCGGTAAAAAATGGCTCGTACTGGCGAACGGGCATGCCTTTATTATTAAAAATGGTCCAGCCACTGCCCACCCAACGCGGGTTAATATCATGGGCTGTTAAAATCGGTTGACCATTGGCTCCTACAATAATCTTGCCATTCAAATCTCGAGTAGGTACGGGTCCAGCTTCGGCTTGAATTTTATGCTGGATTTCTTGGCCAAAACCATCTGAATAAGAAAAGTTGTGTTGAAGATTACTTTGCTGCCCAGAGGTCAGTGCTGAGGTATGCGTTTCGCGAGCCAAGGTATATACCACCCCTGGTAGAATCTGTGGGTTTGCTTGTTGCTGCCCGCGTTGGTAGGCAAATAAATCGTAGACCAAACGTGTGGTGGCTTTTTTAAGTAGGCTGTGTGGTGTATTAAAAGGATCTAGTAAACAATTTAATAGTTCGCTTTCCGGTAAATCGGCATTGAAACCCTCTAGTGAGTCTCCAAGCGTTTCTTCAGGCTTACCCATAATAGCGGTGCCAACCACCATGCCTAAAATATCGAAAGCAACTTGAGATCTGTTACGGTTTGCGTCCATAACTCGCCAGGGGGCAAGCAAGCGATAATCGTTGCCCGCTTTGCTGGTATCAATATTGCCATTGGCAAGGCGTTCGCCCACAGTAACGCGATTGCCCAGGGCATCTTGCGTTTGCTCCATGAGCAAATCGTATTGATCGAACTGAATGGTAGTTTGCGCTAAAAAGGGGTCGCGGAATCGGTGCGCTGTATAAAAGTGCTGCTTCGCAAAGTGCGCTTCTTGTGCAGGTGTGTGGTTACTAGCGGAAGAAAAGAATGTACGCCCACTCGGGATCCACCAACAATTATTAGGGTCACTGTTTGGAAAGAGGCCATCTTGTTTGAGTTTTTGACTATCTACATAGCCACCCTTGTCTGGGCCATGGCCTTTGAGCACAGAGGCAAGATTTGGCAATAAATCTTGCCCGTTTCGCTGAAATACATCGTTTATTAAATCAGAGGAAAATGCTAACTGATAGCTTTCACCTGGAAGCGCTAAAGGCTCTAGGGTCAATAATGGAAGCAATGCTTGCGGATTATTTTGCGCTGCACCAAAGTCATCTGGGCGATACAAAACCCGAGAATTTTCTATTAAACGCTTTTGCTTAATAAGTGTATCGGGTGTTTGAGAGTAGGGTATATTTTCAGCAGTGGTTAGCAATGCAAAATTATTTTCAGTCCATATTTGGAAACTAAATCGACTATTGTTTGTAGGTTCAAAACCGGTTAGGTCGTAGGTTTTAGTGTCGGCAAGTAGCGGCGCTAAATAATCGTGGGGGAATAACGCAATATCATCAATCGCATTGGTAAGTGTAATTTCGCTATAGCGTATAAATATTTGCTCTTGTCGTTTTTTGTCTTCGCCTTGCAGAAGTGACATACCTTCTCTGCGACCATAACCAATCGCAAGGGATTTTAAGACGTTACCATAATTATCGACTTGCAAGGTTAACGCGTGTTGGGTACGCGGGTCAGCTGGGTTTCTTTCGTAGTTAAAGGTAATGGCTTCGCGGGCATAGGTAAGAAATACGCCATGGTGATTTTTCGCTTTTGGTTGCAGTATTTCTGTCGTTAAATTTTGCTCGACTACGGTGTATGGATACTGTTCTTTATCGCTACCGTCTTGTGCGTACACTTCCTGACGCAGCATCGAGCCTTTTAGAGCACGCACTGCTTCTTGTTCTTCATTTAGATTTAAGTTTTCAGGAAGTACTGTATCGGGGAGCAATTGTTTTTTAAACGCTTGTGCACTGATATTCGCCTCTCGGTAATACTCTGTTTCATACTGGTGCGATATATTTTTGCCATCCAAATAGGCACCGGTATGAAACCAACTCTTGGTATAAACGGGTGGCACATATGTGTCTTCATTAACATTGCTACCTGTGGGGAAAGAGCTATTTTGGCTAAGGGCAGCAAAGTTTTCGGTGTCCCACTGTTCGACCATACCAAAACCACGAAATTCTCGTTCGTTGCCATCAAAATAACCATGGTGGTATTCATAACGCGTTACAAAACGGTTATGGCTAATGTGGTCGTAAGTTTCTACACGCTCAACCACATGCACAGGAAAAGGTAGTTTGGTAATCCAGGGGTTGCCTGTACTTTTGTCTTTTAAATAAAACTTGGTTGAAGGTGCGTAATGCACGTAGGTTTCCGCACCTAAATTATTAAGAGATTTAATGAGCAAATGCGGCTTTTGAGAACCCATTAAATTCACATAACGCATAGCATGCCGCGTGCTATTAGGTAAGGCAGATGACCACACAAGGCAAGCCGTACTATTGCCGAGCAAGTCCTGGGGGACAATACTCGCCAAGTCATCGATCTGAGGAAAAACATTTAAAACTTTTGCAGCACTCCAACTGTTTCCCGACTGATTAAAATACAAACGCACCCCATCGCGATGCAGGTAAATAATATCCGTTGTACCAGAGCCGTCTATATCAGTTAAACGAATACGGTTTTGGTTGAATTGGTCCGGTGTGTCAAAATTGGGAGCATGAGCCATGGTGACTTTGGCACCGAAACGACAATAACCTAGGTTTGGCCAATAGCAAATATTGCCGTTGCGAATGCGCACAATATCAGTAAGGCCGTCGCCAACTAAGTCTGCAAGGTAAATGGTTTGCTCGCTATCGGAAAAAATAATTCGCGGGCCAGTTTCATCGTCTAAGGTTTGAGACACTCTTTGTGCAGGCCCAAAACCTTCTTCTGCCAAAGAGGTATGCCATACCAAGGCATCGTCTTCACTGATTAAAATGTCGGCGTGACCATCACCATTTAAATCAATAAATTTTAAATTAGGATCACGGGTACTGCGGTTAAGTTGTTTTAAAAATGGCCGAAAAGGCTGCCAGCTTTCACCACCGTCACTTTCATAAAAGCCAGGGGTAGATCCATCAAAGGCGACTAAATCTGGCTGACCGTCACCTGCCAAATCCATAAATTGTGCACCGTGTGCAACAGCCATGCTAGGTTTTAATGCCACCTTTTCGATTGGCGAAAATTTAACAGTGCCCTCGCTTATTGGGCTAATATTTCGCTTGTAATACCATCCCGTAGCCTGCTCTGTTAAAACACCGGGAATACCTTCACCGTATAAGTCGTTCCATTGGTAGCTTGCGCCATCCACACCGATGGGTAAGTTTTCCAGCGCCTCAGTATCAAGCTCTTCTACGGTTTCTTGCACTACAGGCTGACTATATTCAAATTCAACCGCGGGCATGCTGCGCTTGTGGTAACCTCCGCTGCTATTCCGTTTATAACCTGTTTGAGTTGCTGAGGTTAGAAAGGTGTAGGTGGCGTTGCGTTTGTCATTTGCGTTTTGTTGGTGTGAGTAATGCAAATCGGTAGAACGTACAAGGCAGTTGTCGCCCACGTCTGCCTCGTCCTTAAAATGATGGAACATTAATACACGCGAGCAAAGCCGGGTGGTACGCACTTCAAATCCTGCCCGATAGCTTGAAAAGGCATCGCGACGATAATTCCAGTCACCACCGTCATAAGGTTTGGGCTCGTTATTTGTATGCTCGCCGTAATCGAACACAACTTGAAATAACCAGGTTGTCGCTTGTATTTGCGAATCGGTAAGAAAAAGTGCTCGCTTGCCATTATCATCTAAGAGCGGTAAACGGTTACCGTAAATTATATGCTTTATATAACGTTGAGCTGTGCGCCGTGAATCATTTTTGCTCCCCCGGTTCTGCTCAGATGGATTTGTTAAATCAACGCCTGCACCATTTTCTTTTTTGTATTGGTAAAGAACCGCATTTCCTTTGGTATCACGGGTTTCACAAATAAGCCATTCAAAAATATGTCGGGGGTTTTCAGGGTCAAACACACGAGAGTCGGCGTCTTTCCCATACAAGGTCAATATATTATCTTTGGAAATGGTGCGCCAATGTATATCGCCATCGCTTTTTCGGCTCCATCGTTCTATACGGGCGAAAAGTCCTTCTATGCGTGGCCTATAACGATGAATTAGATAATCAGAATGGGTGAAATCATCTTCAGGTCTTACACCACTTGGTTCCAAATAAGGCACTAAATCTTCTGTACCGGAAAGAATATAAACATCGGACTCGGTGGCATCCTGATATTGTGGCAACCCTTTATCTGTTTTTCTGGTGATGGAAGGAAGCGACAAATCCCAGCCAAAACTAAATGGGCCATTGCCTGAACCTGAATTATACGAAAGGGATAACTGCGGTCCAAAACCAGAACGGCCAGGGCTTACCGATAAAGGAACCGATATTGAACCTGTACCCGTCACTGGACTAGCTGAAAATTTTTCCCCTATGCCATTAATTGCACCTCCACCTTTGGGCAAGGAAATTGAAGGCATTGCTGACCCTTGTGTATTTTCAGATGTAGTTTTCAAATTAAATATTCCATTATTTTTGATCATTAACTACCGTATTGACCAATTGAGCCCAATATATGCCATGAAAGTAACGCTGAAATAATAATGCTAAAAGAATAATCGTCAGTTTTATAATATCTGTGAGTTCACCATACGTGATCTCAATTTATTATGAATACTGCCTTACACCGACGACTTATCATCATTAACTCAACGCAACAAACCATTAACATTTTAACAGACTACTCCCATATTGGTTAAAATTTCAACTATTTTTTTGCGGATTACTAGCTTTTTTTAAACAATTAAAACCTAAGTTTTCTGAATCATGATCATGTGCTATTCTACGATTATTCGAATTCTGGCAACGAATTCTGGGGACACAATACTTAATTATTTTGAATTCATGAGTGGCG
>JASJGO010000018.1:0-4020 GCA_033791505.1 Cycloclasticus sp. | reverse complement strand
ATAGTCCACCTTCCAACGGAAAGACCCGCCGACTTCCGTTTTGTAACAGGTTTTAAACTGCGCACCACTCAGTACCGTAACACCCAGCTCTTTTGCTTTATCTCTCAACAATGCATCAAATTTGGCGCGGTTTAAACAAAGGCCATAGCCAGTGGGTGTAAAAAAAAAGTCACCCGTTTGAGCTTCCAGCGAATCCCAGGACGAAACATTACCCAGAGTTTTCGAGGCAACCCCTGATTCTAATAACGTATCGATAGAACCGAAATAACGACGGAGCAAACCCACCGCCACAGGCGCTAGCGATTCTCCTAATTTATAGGAGACTGTGGTCTGTTTTTCTAACAATAGAACGCTCCAGCCACCCCTGGCCAGCTCGATAGCCGTCGCTGTACCCGCAGGTCCTCCGCCTATGATAAGCACATCCCAATTATTCGACTGATCTGACAGTTTTTGCGCCTTCATTAGATTTCTATAACCCTATTTAATAGGCTTGGGAGGAAAGGTACCGCGTTCAAATTCTTCAAACACAATCTCACCATTGGCCAACAAAAAATCACCCGAATTGGTTTTCGTCGGTAGCACCATCCCTAAGGATGGCCACGCAGTAACCATTTGGTTATAACCATCCGTTTGCGATAAGGGATTACCTTGCTCGTCGATTCCTCGAAACCATTCTTTATAGGTACGGGTTTGCTTATCCTGATCATAAGAAAATACGATATCAGGGCGCTGCACCGGCCACCAGGCAACGTTACATGACCAATAATCACCCTGCCACGGACTAGACATATAAGCTGCAACCGAACCGGGCTCGGTGTTACCTTTCACACGAAAAGCCTCTTCAAACAACTGCGGATAACAAATCAAATAAGGGAACTCAATACCGGGGTGGAAACCACCACCAATAGTCGGCTCTAAAGCTGCACTATCCAGAGCCAGGGGCTGATCTTTTATTGGGATTTCATTAAGCGGTTTAGGTGGAGTCGGCTCATTTCCATCAACAACAAAATCGCCATTGGCCCAATTATCCAAATGCTTAAGCTGCCAGTCGGTTAAGCTCAAATATTGATTAGGTAAATTATTGCCAAGCTCTTCATTTTGAAATGGTTTGCCCCCGGTTCCCCACAACTTAGGCATTTTATTGCCGCGAGAAGTAGGTCCTTCACCGGCTGGTCGTGGAGGACTATTTGCCGCCATAGGTGGAGGATTTTCCGGTAAGGTGGCTAATAAGGTCTTCTTACCACCACGTCCTTCTTCTGCATAACGCATGATGGCGTTAATTTGCTTTCGAGCAGCTGCCGCTGCACCTGTTTTGCTTTTATTGGTAAACACAGCCATGTTTTTAGGGCTTAGTAAATTACCCGCTTGCTTCGGCCCATGTGCCATACCTCTGGTAGAAGGGTCAACGCCAGCCGCCGCCGCACTTACCCAGCCATAATTACAGGCCTTGGACAAAATGGGGTAAACATCACGATAGAAATGCGTCGACTCAGAATTAGGGTAAGCATCAGGAAATGCTTCAAACACTCGATCTAACAATGAAACTACATGGTACATATAAGGTGAATATTTAGGTGGCGCACTCACTACCCACGCACCGTTTGCTGCATTACGAGTACCGTCCGGATTACGGGTACTTAACGTATTACTGCCATCGCCTTTAAGCGTAATGGTTGCATCAATCTCACCACCACAGGTATCGTCCCACCAACCGGGTACATTAAAGTACGCAAATTGATTGGTCAGCGGGTCTTTTCCTTGATTAGGGCCATTCGGTGGCGCGTAAGTTTCACTTGGATTAGACAACTCGACACGCGGTGTTGTCACACACTCAGCTTTTCCGGGACCAGGAATAAAAATAAGACGCTGTTTACTGTCTAATTCCAGCTTACCAATTTCAATATCGGTGGCAGGCTTATACTGCACTCGCACATCGGCGCCAGGGTTCGCTGGCTGATGACCTTCATAACGAAGATATCCTGGAAGATAGCCTTCCGTTAAACCGGTAAAACAATCACCCTTCAAAACAAGCGGTTGTGGAGTGGATGATTTAATCTTTTGTATTCCCGGGTCAATGATCAACTGCTTACGTTTTATCGGCGGCATATTGGGTTGAATAGTAGGATTACGCAACATATCCGGATCAAAAAGATAGGCGCCTTGAAAGGCATGATTAGCGGCTTTCATGTTTCGAACATGGACCCGCCATTCAATGCTTTCTACTTCTTCTGAATCGAGATTCAATTCTTTAACAACCTTACCCGCATCGTCGTATCCATAAATACGGTAACGCTGTGCCTGACGTTTTAGGCCACCTTGAGAATCACGATAACTACCCCCTTCAGGGCCTTGCCCGTTAGGCAGCCCAGGGTCAACTACAATACCTGGCGCTTCGGGACCTAGATAATAACTATCACTATTGCCAACACGTGTTAAACCGATACCAGGATGAATCCGAATGCGCGTAATTTTATTCATTAACTAATGTCCTCTAAAACACTTTTAACAACTCAAAACTTGATAAGCAGAGTTATTATTTATTGATGGTTGTACAAGGGTTAGAAAAACTACTACGTTTTAATTAAACCCAAATGATGACATGGATTGAAAGGTCAAAAGATTTCAAAAATCATCGTTTTTCAGCTAATGCCCACTCGAAAGTAAAATTGTCCTCCTAACACATAAAGAGACACTAAATTACGGTACTGGACAAAATGTTCCATTCAGACAAATCAGCAGACTCAACAATAAACTGGTTTTCCAAATGTTCGATTTCAACAATCGTTTTATCCTTATGATGGTAGTGCGCCATTACATTAAAGCCTGAGCCAAAGTTAGCATGAATAGAGCGAGTGACATTTTTTAAGACGTCATTGTCATCAACATTAATTATGTTGGCCACTTTATCCATACCGAGTAAGGTGCCTGCTGCAACAGCGCCTGCTGCCATAACAAACTGCCTGCGATTAATCAACATAAAACACTCCATTTAGTAGTTAAAACCGGTGCATTCAGCATATAGCATATAGCCATTGAATGTATGTCATCATGTGTTGCCTCCAAAAATAAATTTATTGTAATGTTTTTTTGTCACATTAAATTACAGCACATTTACTTCACAGGCCTATTTTATTGACGATTTCGAAGGTGCTCGTCAAATTCTTCAACTCGCATTTTTCCTGCGGGCCTTACAACCCGGCCTTTACGTAAGTCTACGACAAGCAGCTTTCACCTCTGAAACCCATATTAAATAATACTGACAATGCCACAATACGTTCGACAATTTACTAAACTTATTCTTATGCCTTCTCCTAAGATTTGTTGTTTGGCGATAACAATTCTAGGATTCATGTGGGTAGGTTCTTAAGACTAGAGCCTCAAACCATATAATACAAACACGCAATACTAATTAGGGTACTGTCAACTTAAGTAGATTAATAGTAATTTTAATCAAAAATAAACCTGTAACGCATTGATTATTGGTTTAGATGAGCCAGAATTTTCAAGAAAATTGCTGCAATTTAAGTTAAGTTGACAGTACCTACTCATAAGCTAATTTTGACTCCGACCCTAAATATCACGCCAGTTTTATACATACCGATCAATCGAGTCTGACCCCATTGATTGGCGACGAATAGTGCAAATTGGCACTTATGATAACTAGGCGTTTTTCTGCATTTCCCCTACCAATTAATCGTCCGTTAAATTGGGGAATAGCATGTCCAGTCCTAGTACACTAAGAATGTCGTTTCTTACGGCAATATGGTTGGATTTGCCACTTGTTCGATCCACAAACCAACGTTAAATGAATCTGGTCCGTTCATTGTTCGGTTAAAAAATGTTGCGACATAGTTTCCGCCGTTGTCATCTGTTTGCCGTGCGACTCCAACCAGCACACGGGTGCGGCCTGGGCGAAGCCAGTAAATAGGGCCGCCAGAATCACCGGGCAATGTTCTTACTCGGTCGCTAGCAAAGCAAAATTGGGCCCGTCGTTCAGTGGTGCTCCCACTGCCGCAAGGA
>JASJGO010000017.1:0-22578 GCA_033791505.1 Cycloclasticus sp. | reverse complement strand
TCATGTTCGGGCTGTTCAAGGTCGCCATTAATTCCCTGTGCTTCTATTTTGTCCCCTGGTAGACGCTTCGCCACCTCCCCGAACTGCGCCTTGGTTTGGAAAAAAACGACCGCGGTTTTTGGTTTGTAGTGTTCAAACAAGCCTAATAAGGCGCTGTTACGCTCGTGCTTTTTTACTTCATAAAACAGCTGCTCAATCACGTTCTGTTGTTGGTCAGATTGCACCGTGATGGTGATCGGGTCGCGCTGAATAGAGCGGCACATTTGTTTGATTTCATCGGGGTAAGTAGCCGAGAAAAGTAAGGTCTGCCGAGTCTTTGGGGTTTGATTAATGATGTCGGTTACCGCATCTGTAAAACCCATATCCAACATTCTGTCCGCTTCGTCTAACACCAGTGTTTTAAGTCGGTCGAGTTTGAACGTACGTTTTTTCAAATGATCTTGAATACGGCCGGGCGTACCGACAATGATATGTGCGCCGTGTTCCAGAGAGCCCACTTGAGGACCAAAGGGTTTGCCGCCGCAAAGTAATACCAGTTTGATGTTGGGAACGCTTCGAGCTAGCTTGCGAATTTCCTTACCCACTTGATCGGCCAGTTCGCGCGTCGGGCATATTACTAAGGCCTGCGTATTAAAAAATTTCGCGTTGACTTGATTCAATAGGCCGATGCCAAACGCCACCGTTTTGCCGCTGCCCGTTTTTGCTTGAGCAACAATATCTTTACCCTTGAGTACCAGCGGCAAGCATTGCTCTTGCACGGGGGTCATGTTTTTATAGCCTAAGTGGGCTAAATTCTTAATTTGCGCCTGTGATATAGGCAACGATGAAAAGCTTGAGTTAGACATGGTAAGGGTTAATCTTTTTCCGTTAAGGGTGGCTGATCAAAGTGGATGCCCGACCAGCCCGTTTGTATAAAATTGCGAATATTTTGGTGGTCATTGCCATCTAGGTTGGTGAGAACTTCGCGATAAAACTCGCCAAAAAGAGCGAGCGTTTGCGGCTCTGTAAATTCGTTCAGTTGGGCAAAGGCAAATAGTTTGCACGAGCCGTTATTTTCACCCGCTTCATTGCGCGTACTGCCATTAGTGAAACCACTTGGGGTGAAATCGTACAAGGCCTCGATAATCTCCATCGTATCGCTGAACTTAAGACTAGTGAGCGCCTGGCGAAGTTGTTCAATAGGTGGTGACATTAGGCGTTCCTGTTAAGCGCGCGACATGAATTTGCCGGTACTGGTATTAATTTTGATGAGTTCACCGTTATCGATATATTCGGGGACTTGAATTTCTAAACCCGTCGTTAACGTAGCGGGTTTGGTGCGCGACGTCGCAGATGCGCCCTTAAGGCCGGGTGCGGTGTCGGTAATTTGTAAGTTAATTGTGTTGGGTAATTCAACCACCACCAGCTCACCATCTAGCAAAATGCCAACGATGCCCTCCAGACCTTCACTAAAGTATTTTATTTGGTCTTCAAGAACATCAGCATCTAAGGTGTATTGGTCATAGTTTTCAAGGTTCATGAAGGTATAAGCTTCACCGTCCTGATAGGAATACTGTAGTTTTACCCGTTCACAATCGAGATCCTTCAAAAACTCATCACCTTTCAGTGATTCATCGCGTTTTTGTTTGGTTTTTAAATGGTTAAAACGTATTTTATATAAGGTCGCAGCGCCACGAGACGACGGATTACGGACTTCAATATTCTTTACGGAATAGGGTTCGTCATCAACTTCGACGACCATTGAACACTTTAAATCGCTGACTTTAGGCATGACTGTTTTTAGCATTGAAAAAACGCAATTATACAGTCAACGGCCCGCCTTCGTTAGCAGCTTATCGAGTTGATTGGCAAAGGCCTGTTTGTCGGTGTTGTTTAAAGGTGGTGGCCCGTCACCCACTTGTAAACCACTGGAGCGCATGGTTTCCATAAAATCGCGCATAACCAGGCGGTCTTTAATATTGGCGGACGTGTATAGCTCGCCGCGTGGATTTAACGCTGTACCACCCTTTTCTATTACGTCGGCGGCTAAAGGAATGTCGCCAGTAATCACCAAGTCTCCCGCCTGCAGTCGTTTGACGATCTCGTTATCGGCTTCATCAAAACCAGCGGTTACACGCAAAAAAGAGATATAGGCCGACGGTGGTACCCGAATGGCCTGATTAGCGACAAAGGTGGTTTGAGTTTTTGTGCGATCCGCCGCCCTAAAGAGCATTTCCTTAATCACCACTGGACAGGCATCGGCGTCTACCCAGACGGTGTTAAGCATAGTGGCCGTTAGTGATCATGAGCAGCGGCGGCAGCATTGGGCAAACGAATTCTCTCAACCATGTCCTGTACGCTTTGTGGCGGAGGTGGTGTGACGCTCGAAACGATAAAGGCGACTGAAAAGTTTAATAACATACCAATCGAACCAATACCTTCAGGTGAAATACCAAATAACCAGTTTTCGGCGGTGTTGGCGGCCATCGGTTCAATAAAAATGCCTTTGAAGTAAATGATATAAGCCATGGTGAAGACGAGCCCCGTGAGCATGCCGCAGATGGCGCCGTATTTGTTCATGCGCTTGCTGAAAATACCCATAATCAGTACGGGAAATAACGAGGACGCCGCCAAACCAAATGCAAATGCGACGACCTGAGCGACAAACGCAGGAGGGTGAAGGCCGAGGTAGCCCGCTATCATAATGGCAAACGCGGCAGTAATTCGGCTGGCCCGCAGTTCGGCCTTTTCGCTGATTTTGTGCATAAAGGTGCTTTTTAGTAAATCGTGCGAAATGCTGGCAGAAATAACCAATAGCAATCCCGCCGCGGTAGATAAAGCCGCCGCAACGCCACCAGCTGCAATCAAGGCAATTACCCAGTTCGGTAATTGGGCGATTTCGGGGTTGGCTAGCACCATAATGTCACGATCAATATAAATTTCATTGGCAAAGGGCGCGCCATTGACCTTTTTACCTTCAGACGGGTTAGTGGTGATGCGTTGGCCTAATTCGCCATGCTTGTCGGCGTCAAAAGTGGGTTTGCCATTGCCTGCAAAGGCATTACCGGCGGCGTATTGCAGTTTTCCATCACCGTTGTGATCAAACCAGGCTAGAAGGCCGGATTTCTCCCAGGTTTGAAACCAGCTCGGTATTTCGGTATATAACACGCCGGTTTTATCAGGGCCGTTTACGTTATTGATGATATTTAAACGGCTTAGCGAACCGACAACCGGCGCGGTGGTGTACAACAGGGCGATAAAAATGAGCGCCCAACCGGCAGATTTACGCGCATCGGATACCTTTGGTACGGTAAAGAAACGGACTATCACGTGCGGCAGTCCGGCGGTACCGACCATGAGTGCGAGCGTAATCGCCATGACATCAATCATCGACTTATCGTTAAACGGTTCGGTGTAGGAGTTAAAGCCCAAATCGATCAGGGTTTTATCCAGCGCGTCTAATAAGAAGCCAGAGCCGTCGGACATCTGGCTACCAAACGCCAGTTGAGGAACTGGATTGCCGGTGAGTTGAATCGCCATAAAAATAGCCGGCACAGAATAGGCAAACATCAACACAACATACTGCGCTACCTGGGTATAAGTAATGCCTTTCATGCCGCCGATAACGGAATAAATAAACACAATACCCATACCAAGATAGAGACCCTGATCAATCGGTAACTCTAAAAAACGGGAGAACACGATGCCCACGCCGCGCATTTGCCCGGCAACGTAGGTGAACGAAATGAAGATGAGGCACAGCACAGCGATCACGCGAGCCGTTCGGGAATAATAACGATCACTGATAAATTCGGGAACGGTAAATTTGCCGAACTTGCGCAAATAGGGCGCCAGCAGCATGGCGAGCAACACGTAACCGCCCGTCCAGCCCATCAAGTACATGCCGGCTTCGTAGCCGAGGTAGGAAATTAAGCCAGCCAGTGAGATAAAAGAGGCCGCAGACATCCAGTCCGCCGCGGTTGCCATGCCATTAACAACGGGGTGGACGCCCTTGCCCGCGATGTAAAAATCGCCGGTCGTTTTAGCCTTCGCCCAAATCGAAATGCCAATGTAAAGCGCAAACGTAGCACCCACCACCAAATAAGTCAGCTGTTGTAATTCCATAGTATTTAATCGTGAACGTTATATTTAACGTCGAGCGCATCCATCTTTTTGATGTAATAAAAAATCAAAATGACGAATGAAATAATCGAGCCTTGCTGGGAAAACCAGAAGCCCAACTTAAAACCCGCAAATTCGATAAGATTTAATTGTTCCACCAAGACGATGCCAAACACAAAAGAGACAAGAAACCAGACGAACAACAATTTTAAAATTAGGCGGATATTTTCAGCCCAGTAATGGTCAGTATTTTCAGACATAGATCCCCTCCAGTTTAATTATTATTAGCCCGTCTATACGTGGCTTATTGAAGCGAATCGTTGCCCGCTTATTTAAGCCATATTATTGAGGAATATCAGTACTGATGCAATGCTACATATAAGGGTTTAACCTTACCTTGTTCTAATTATAGCGCTGGCTTGGTCACTCAATACTTAACTTTAAAGCGATGGAGGCCGTGAAGCCTCCATGCGTTTATTCGCCAAAGAAGTTCCACCATTTCTTTCTTTCTTCCCTGGACTCCATCCCTTTTTCTGAGCCCTTATCTAATTCTTTTTGTTGCTGAGTGGATTTCATTTCCGTTTGCTTTTCAAGTCCTTTTAACTTATCAGGTTTATCTTTTTTTTCTTTCAGTTTAGCCATTTTTTCTTCCGGCTGGCCTTTCATTTTGCCCATATCTTTATCGGCCTTCATCGTCGATTTTAGCTGTTTTGTTTGCTCTTTATCCGGCTTGCCTTGCCCTGTCCAATCGGGCTTTGCAGCTAAAATAGGTGTAGTTATAAAGGCCAGTAATAAAATCATTAATAGGTTCGTTTTCATATGATGTTCTCCGATGGTGTTGTGAAGTGGCTGCAGAGTTCAACAACCGTAAGGCGTTAACGTTACCTAAGTAACCATACAACTCTGTGGCGTTAAAACAATAGCAATAAAGGGTTTTCTTTTAAAAAGACGTGAATGAACCGTTTACAAGAAAAATAATTGCAGGAGTTGCGATAACGGGTCGGGTCAATAAGCCTTCTAAACGAGGCTTACTTTTTATCCTTAATCATAGCGCCCAAGTTCGCAAACGGATTGTGGCTAGCTGTGTTTTTCTGTGTGTCGTTGGAAGCATCACCATAGGCAGAATCAAGTTGGCGCGAATGCTCATTATCATGACAATACAGGCACAGTAACTCCCAGTTGCTACCGTCCGGCGGATTATTATCGTGGTTATGATCGCGATGATGCACCGTCAGTTCATGCAGATTTTCGCGGTTAAACTCACGAGAACAACGGCCGCAAATCCAAGGGTACTGTTTTAGCGCCCTTTCGCGATAGCCAAGGTCCCTACTTGCACGGTCATTTCGAGCTTGGGCAACAACGTTATCAAGCTTGTCGTCGTTCTTTTCTGAAGACATATTTATGATGCTATCGGTTAGTTAAACGAGGCCTACTGAGTTAAATATAACGTTTTAATAAGTTTAACAGGTGCAGTTATCTCTTTATCTTCTTAATAAATAACTTGATTGTACTTTGATTTCTAGATTTTAATCGTCCCTTTATCGCGCTAGCAATTCGTTGTTTTTCGGAATAGAGAGCGCGTTGTTTGAGCAAAGCGAGTTTAGCGTGAACCCGAAAAATGACTGATTGTTGCGATTAGGGTTCCTTTTTCTTTGGTTCGTTTCTTTTGGGAAAGCAAAAGAAATGATCGCCCTCGCGGCAGCGAACAATACCTTATTTATCCTTCATCATTATTTGGATAATTAAATTTAGTGCCGGGCCCTATTTGCCACTGTCGCTCCCCGCTGTTGGAGTAGGCCCAACTTGTAAATTAACTCGGCTTAGTAATGCCGCGAATTTGTGTAGCTGTTCAATCCACTGTGCGACATCGGCGTAGCTTAGCTTGTGTGTGCCTAGCATTGCGGTGTCCCAACCCAAGTGAGGCCCCGCGGGTGAATCTTCAGACAGAACGCCATTTAGAATATCTTCGTCGAGATGTTCTAGTGCATCACGCATACATCGAACAGGTTTCTTCACGGTTTCGCGTAAAACTTCTAACTCACGAGGGCGAGGAATAAAAGGCATTCCATCTTGAAGTTTATAGCCAAATTTGCGCAGTCGATCTAAATAGTTCAGCGCTCTATGCAGTGCCTGAATGCACGACTCAAAGTGATCTTGGGCTCGATGTAAATGATCTGCCGTTCCATCAGTCAAGAAAGCAATAAGACTTCTTCTGGCTTCCTTGTACTCAAGGATTGTCTTTTCAATCAAGCGTACGTACCCGTCTGCGAGTTGTCCGGCTCTGCCGCTTGGTTGCGCATGAACGCCAAGCAGTTTACCTAGTTCGCGCTTACTTCTGAGAGATGTCTCAAGGTGATCAAGGCTTGGCATGCCTCGGATCAGTCTACTCACACCATCTTGATTTTCAGTGATTGTCTTGCTCATTTGAGCTGTTTAACAGTGTTAATTAGCGGAAGCTTTTATCCAGGCATTAAATAGATATGGTCACAGACCACAAGTTTCATTATTCAGTTATGTAGGTGACCAACACTTCCATGTATTTTGATACTACAGTATAAAATTAGACTCATCACACTAAAAGCAACCAACAAACCCCCGTTATAAGCCCAGCGCCGATCAAATTAAGAATAAACCCCTCGCGTGCCATTTGTTGAGTGGCTATTTGCCCGCTGCTAAATACGACGGTATTGGGTGCAGTGGCGACCGGTAGCATAAAGGCGCAACTGGCGCTTAAGGTGGCGGGTACCATGAGTAAAATGGGGTCTATATCGGCGTTGATGGCTGTGGCGGCCAGTATGGGCATCAGCATGGCGGTTGTGGCGGTATTGCTTGTCGCTTCGGTCATAAAGGTGACGCTGAGCGCGATGATCAGCATCATGCCGATAATGCTAAACGAGGTAACCGTAGAGAGTTGTTCGCCCAGTTGAGTGCTGAGGCCAGATGCGACGAAGGCTTTGGCGAGGCAAATACCGCCACTGAAAAGAAGCAATATACCCCAGGGAATTCTTTGCGCGGTTTTCCAATCTAGCAGTTTTTTCTGTTTGCCATTGGGAATGATAAACAGCGCAACAACGCCTAATAAGGCGACGGATGCATCATTAGCATGAGGAAGGCCGAGCCAGACGCTCCAGCCGCCAAACGGTTCCTGGCGAGTAATCCATAGAGACGCGGTAATGGCGAAAACGATGGTGACGCGAATTTCGTGCGTTGTCCATTCGCCTACTTTAGGCAGGTGCAAGTGACCAGTATCGGTCAGTTTTCGGGTTAACCAAAGCCACAGGATCGGTAAAAAGAGGATAACGACGGGCAATGCCCATGACATCCATTTAACAAAGCCAATTTGTAGGCCGGTATTTTCCTGATACACCTGCATAAAAATAAGATTGGGCGGCGTGCCTATAGGTGTACTGAGCCCCCCGACGCTAGCTGCGTAGGCAAGCCCGAGCAATAGTGGTAGCGCGAGTTTTTTATCGTCGCTGCTGTCGATAACGGCCAGGGCTACGGGTAGCAGCATTAAGGTGGCGGCGGTATTGGAGATCCACATGCTAAGTGTTGCAGCGGCGACCATAAAGCCTAAAACAAGGCGTTTTGGGTTGTCGTTACCAAACCAGTGCACCATGGTGAGCGCAAGCCGACGGTGCGCGCCGCAATGGGAAATAGCGGTGGAAAGTAAAAAGCCACCTAGCAATAACAAAATGAGTTTATTGCCGTAGGCGCTGGCAACCTGGTCGGCCGTTAGTACGCCAGTTAAGGGGAAAATGGCGATAGGCAATAGGGACGTGACAGGAATGGGAACGGGCTCTAAGATCCACCAGCTAACACACCAGATCGCGACGGCGGCAGTGATGCAAAGAGCAGTGCTTTGACCACCCATTTGCAGCCAGACAAATAAAAGTGTGGCTAGAAAAGGCCCAAGAAATAGACTTGCTTTATGAAGTGTTGAGTTTTTTATCAAAATTTGACAACAAAGTTTACCAGTCCCAGTAGTTGGTTATTCTCTGTCTTATTGGCGAATAAAGGAAGCCCGTTACCGTCATATATATCGTATTTCAATTCTGAGATGATGTTTAGGTAGGGATTTATTTGCCAGTCTATATTGGCTGTAAACGCATAAGTATTGCCTGGCGAACCCGTAAATAGAACATTGGCGCCCTTCTTATCGTTAAGCCATTCGGCTCGGGTGTTGATAAAAACATGGGGTTGAAGTTGGTAACGGAACGCGGCAAACGCACCATACCATTTCGCATCTTCAGTAATAAATTGTGGGCCGGCAGGTATATCGCCACCTTCTTGTGAGCCATAGAAAAACTCGGCGATAGACTCAAGTTTTGGTGAAAACTGGTGCATTAACGTTATATTGCCGGCAAAACGGTTAAGCTTTTTGCCGCTGCTACTGAGGGCAAAAAATTGTGAGCCGCCTTTGGCGGGAGCTTCGCCAAAATCATCTTCACCGTTGCCAAACATCATCTCGATATCAATGCCTGAAACCATATCGGGCGTTCGATAACGTAGTCCCGCCAAATAAGCCAAGCTTCCGTTGCGGTTATCGAAATTATTCCAACCCGTTGTTACACCGCCTTCAATGCTTAATGGGCCGAAACTCGCGTCAGTCGGAACTTTGATGGTAACTAAGCCGCCGACGTGTTTGACGGGGGAATAAAGCAGTTCGTAAGAAGAGCTCGCAAACCACCTAGGTGGTGCGAAGGGGTAACCGATCTCTCTGGCTAACGGCGACATAAAGCTACCCAACATAATGTTCATGCCATCAAAATAAGGCAGATAAATGTCGACGTACCATTGCGGGATGGAGAGCTTTTCGTCCTTACCATCATCAAAATCAAAATCATCAAAACCACTGACGCGTAGGAACTGTGAATCAGTACCATAGACGGCTAACAAGTTAAAACCAATATCAATGGTTTCACTTTTTGGTGCTGGGGTAGGAGTAATTCGACTGAGTAGATTGTGTTTGGGGCTAAATTTTGTGCTCGGCAAACAACCGTCTCCTTTGCAGAACATCAAAGCGAGCTGATTCAAGTGCAGCCCTTCGTCGGTGGATAGTGCTCCATTAGGCAAAACGTCATCGCTACTGTCATCGTTAAACACCAGGGTGCTACTGGCCCAGCCAATCAGCGCGAGTTCGTTGTCTTTTAATGCGTCGCCAAAAAGCGTATCTGCTAAAGACCCCGGGGCATAAAAGTCGTCACTCGAATGGGCAAAGGGGGTAAATGAGCTGCTTAATATGAACAGCAAGAAGAGTTTTTTAATCATTAAAAATTATTAAGTTTATGTTTACTTGATGATATTTTAAACATTGAGTTTATTTTTATAAATAGCAATAATAAGAAAACATTGTTTACAAATTAAGAATTATTAATTATGGGATTACTAGAAGACATGTCCATTTTTGTTCGTATCGTGGATGCGGGTGGTATTGGCAAGGCAGCAGAACAAATGGGTATGGTAAATTCGGCGGTTAGCCGTCGCCTTGCTGAGCTAGAAAGCCGTTTAGGCACTACGCTAATTAATAGAACAACGCGGAGCTATAGCTTAACGGAGGCAGGTATTCGATATTATGATCGGGCTATCAAGGTAGTTGACGACGTGACCGAGCTCAATGCTGCGATGACCGAATCCACGATGAAGTTGACGGGTACGATTAATTTAGCGGCACCTCTTTCGTTTGGATTGGCCCATTTGGCTCCAGCGCTGGATCTTTTTATTAAAGAGCACGATCAGCTAAAGCTTAATATTGATTTTTCCGACAGACAGGTAGACGTCATTAACGAGGGCATTGATTTAGCATTTAGAATTGCCGAATCTATGGAGCCATCCAATCTGGTCGCGCGTAAGATTACGGCCATTAATAGAACGCTCTGTGCAAGTCCCACGTACCTTGAACGTTATGGTATACCGAAAATTCCGCAAGACTTAAAGCAGCATCAATTATTGGGCTACAGTATAAAAGGCTCATCCATTGGGCAGTTAAGGGATAAAAAAGGCAACTTATATAAGATAAACGGACAAATTAAATTAATCGCGAATAATGGCATCTTTTTAAAAGATATGGCCGTTGCTGGACATGGCATATCGGGCGAGCCGCGCTTTATTACCTGGGAGGCCATCCAGTCAGGCGCCCTGGTACCCATTTTGACCGAGTATGAACTATTAGGCTCGTACGCTTATGCGGTTTACCCTAAGACGCGTTATATCACGCAACGGACAAGACGTCTGGTCGACTTTTTGGTAGATTATTTTGGCGAAACGGCTTATTGGGACAAAGTAAGCTGAGGTTTTCTGACTATTTTTTAAGAGCAGATCGTTTACCTTTTAACGGTTTGTAACCCTGCGATGTATGCTTGGTTACAAATTTTTTGGCGTTAGAACGAGAGCCGCTTTTCCCGAAGTTCGGGGTGCTGGGAATAAGGCAGTTCGGCCCTTCACCAATCAGGTTCTTTTTGCCTATTTTTAGCAGTAAATCTTTAATAATTTTCCAGTTTTTGGGGTCGTGATAACGCAGCAAGGCCTTATGTAATTGCCTTTGTTGCAGGCTTTTAACGGTATTTATTTTTTCGCTCTTATAGCTCAGCCCTTGAAGTGGGTTGCGCCCCGTATGGTACATGGTGGTCGCCGTGGCCATCGGCGAGGGGTAAAAGGTTTGTACCTGGTCGGCCTGAAAGTTATTGGTTTTTAGCCAAGAAGCGAGGTTCACCATATCCTCGTCTTCAGTACCGGGGTGTGCGGCGATAAAGTACGGAATGAGATACTGTTTTTTACCCGCTTTTTTGCTGAACTTATCGAACATTTCTTTAAAGCGATCATACGAGCCAATGCCGGGCTTCATCATTTTAGATAAGGGCGCTTGCTCGGTGTGTTCGGGTGCGATTTTTAAATAGCCGCCGACGTGGTGGGTGACGAGTTCTTCTACGTATTCGGGCGATTGAATGGCTAAATCGTAACGTAAGCCCGAGGCAATTAAGATGCGCTTAACACCAGGAATTTTACGCGCTTTTTTATACAGTTTAATCAGCGGGTCGTGATCAGTATTTAAGTTGTCGCAAATGCCGGGATAAACACACGATGGAAGCCGACAAGCCGCTTCAATTTTAGGGTCTTTACAGGCGAGTCGATACATATTGGCGGTAGGCCCGCCGAGGTCTGAGATGGTGCCGGTAAAGCCGGGTGTTTTGTCGCGAATATCACTATTTCGTTCAGAATAGATTCTTCTGAACGGTTCTGAATGATGCGTCCCTCGTGTTCTGTGATGGAGCAGAAGGTACAACCACCAAAGCAGCCACGCATGATGTTAATGGAAAAACGAATCATCTCGTAAGCGGGGATTCGTTTGCCCTCGTATTTAGGGTGTGGAACGCGCTGGTACGGCAAGCCAAATACTTCGTCCATTTCTTCGGTAGACAGCGGAATAGGCGGTGGATTGAGCCAAACGTCTTTGCCGTCGTTATTTTGCACCAATGCACGCGCGTTGCCGGGGTTGGTTTCTAAGTGCAAAACTCGCGAGGCGTGGGCGTATAAAACGGGGTCGGTACTGGTTTTTTTGTATGACGGCAGGCGAATAACGGTTTTTGCACGGTCCGTTTTACTGTGCTTGGGTAGAAATTTAAGGGTAACGACCTGACTACTTCCATCGCTACCGGGTTCTTTGCTAATTTCACATTTACCACCGCTGGCGGCGGCGCGTTCTTCGTCGGTTTGGTATGGGTTTTGGTGTGGGTCTATAGTGCCCGGCCTATCAACGCGCGTTGAATCAATCAGTGTCCAGCCATCGGGCAGCGAGTCGCGCACAAAGGCAGTGCCCCGTATATCGGTGATGTTGCTGATGCTTTCGTTCATGGATAAACGGTGTGCCAGTTCGGTAATCGCCCGTTCGGCATTGCCATACAGCAGGATATCCGCTTGTGAGTCGATTAAAACAGAACGTCTGACTTCATCATCCCAGTAATCATAATGCGCTATGCGGCGTAGGCTGGCCTCAATGCTGCCAATAACGATAGGCGTGCCGGGAAACGCTTCTTTGCAGCGCTGGGTATATACAATAACTGCACGATCAGGGCGGTGGCCGGCTTTGTCGTCAGGTGAATAGGCGTCGTCGGAACGCGCGCGTTTATCGGCGGTGTAGCGGTTGATCATTGAATCCATATTACCAGCGGCGATGCCGAAAAATAGATTGGGTTTACCGAGCGCAGAAAAGTCGTCGGCGTTTTGCCAGTTGGGTTGATCAATAATGCCGACGCGGAACCCCTGTTTTTCGAGTAAACGCCCAATAACGGCCATGCCAAAACTGGGGTGATCTACATAAGCGTCGCCAGTTACGATAATAACGTCACAACTATCCCAGCCGAGTACGTCCATCTCTTCACGAGTGGTGGGTAAAAAAGGCGCGGTGCCATAGCATTCGGCCCAATATTTGGGGTATGAAGATAGTGGTTCAGCGATTGGCATCATTGGATAAGTCCTTCGTTTTTAAGTAGAGAACGAAGCTTTTCAACGCGCCGTCGGTTAACACCAAAATCATAGTATCCGGTACGAGAAGCGGAACGAACGTGGATGATGTGTTGATCTGGGATGAGTAATAAATCCAGGTCATCAACAAAGCCAAAAACGCGACTGGTGATTTCGGCGTGAATGCGCTGTTGGTCGTGTATAACGCTGACGTGGGTATCAAGCTGACTGATGAGCGCCGAGATTTTTTTTAAGTCTTTTATTGAGCGATCTAAGAGAATAAATGCATCGATTGAATGCCCATCAACGGCCGTACTCGATACGCAATTAGGCTCGTCTGGACAGGGTTTTAGTGTCTCAGTAGCGGCTGTGCTGGCTGTGCTCATAAATAAAGTAAATAACAGGATGAAGTATTTCATATTAAGCTACCTCGTCTTCAGTTTGAATAACAAACCTTTTGGACATAATAAGACCTATTTCAAATAGTAACCACATCGGTAAGGCCAGTAGGGTCTGCGAAATAATGTCTGGTGGCGTTAAAATCATACCAACGACGAACGCGCCAACGATAATATAGGGCCTTTTTTCAGCCAGTTTTTGTGGCGTAGAAACACCCGTTTTAACCAATAAAAACGTAGCGATGGGGATTTGAAAGGCGACACCAAAGGCAAAAAACAGGGTTAAGACAAAGTCTAAATATTTACTGATATCGGTCATCACGGCCACGCCTTCGGGGGCAGTTGCGGTTAAGAACTGAAAGATCAATGGCATCACGATAAAGTAGGCGAACAACATGCCCATGTAAAATAGGCCCGTACCCGCGGCGACTAAAGGCACAGCGATTCGTTGTTCGTGTTGATACAGGCCGGGCGCGACAAACAGCCATATTTGATAGAAAATCCACGGAATGCTGATAAATACAGACAGCATTAAGGTGAGTTTTAACGGCGTCAGGAAAGGAGATATTACCTCAATAGCCACCATGCTAGTGCCTTCTGGCATGTGCACCAAAAGTGGTTGCGCTAGTAAGGAATAAATATCGTTGGCAAACGGCGCGAGCGGTAAAAAAATAACAAGCATACCGACGAGCGCGTGTATTAGTCGCGTGCGCAATTCGATGAGATGAGAAACGAAACTGCTCTCTTGTTCAGTGGTGTTTTGTTCAGACATTTAGATTCACCCAGCGTGTCTGGGTTTTATCGCCGGATAGCGACTATTTCTCTTCTTCTTTTTTGCTGGATTCGTCTTCAACGGATTTATGAGCGTCAGCGTTTTTTTCTTTTTCGCCTTCTTTCATAGCTCCCTTGAAGCCCTTGATAGCGCCACCTAAATCACCACCAAGATTACGTAGTCGTTTTGTGCCGAACAATAAAAGCACGATGACTAGAATGATAATTAACTGCCAAATACCGATGCCACCCATAAGAACCTCTAGATATATTGTGTAAGTCCGCGCATTCTACTCGCTTCTAGCGGCTTTTTCATCTAAGCCAGATAAGCCAAACCGTCGCTCCAGCTCTTTCAGCACGTCATCAGCGTTTAAGTCTTGTTGCGCTAGCAGGACGAGGGTATGAAACCACAGGTCGGCCGTTTCGTAAATAATCTGTTTTTTATCACCCGACTTGGCGGCGATGACGGTTTCTGTAGCCTCTTCACCGATCTTTTTTAAGATACTGTCCAGGCCTTTATCGTACAGGCTCGCGACGTATGAAGAACCAGGGTCTTCGGCTTTACGCTGCTGTAAAATCTGATCGAGTTGTTTAAGTATATCGCTCATTTTGAATAGATTGTCTCGGGGTCTTTTAAAACTGGGTCGGTCGTTTGCCATTGTTGATCATCGAGCTTTCGATAAAAACAAGTTTCACGCCCAGTATGACATGCGATACCGCCTTTTTGTTCAACGGATAATAGAATGACGTCATTGTCACAGTCTACGCGGATGTCGTGGATGATTTGTTGGTGCCCCGACTCTTCACCTTTGTGCCACAATTTGTTACGAGAGCGAGACCAATAAACCGCGTGTCCCTGTTCGGCGGTTAATTTCAGTGCTTCTTTATTCATCCAGGCGAACATTAATATTTTGCCCGATTCATGGTCCTGGGCAATCGCGGGCACTAGTCCTTTATCATCCCAGCGAACGTCGTCTAACCATTGGCTCATAAGCGCACCTCAATACCGTTATTTTGCATATGCCGTTTCGCTTCGCCGATGGTGAATTCTGCAAAATGAAAAATACTAGCGGCGAGTACTGCGTCTGCCTTGCCTTTCGTAATGCCTTCGACCAGGTGGTCAAGCGTTCCAACGCCGCCGGAGGCAATAACGGGGACAATAACGGCGTCACTGATAGCGCTAGTTAATTCAAGGTCGAAGCCAATTTTTGTGCCGTCGCGATCCATACTGGTGAGTAAGATTTCGCCAGCGCCGAAGTCGACCATTTTTTTCGCCCATTGTATGGCGTCTAAACCCGTTTCTTTACGACCGCCGTGGGTGAAAATTTCCCAACGTTTTGGCTCGCCTTCTTTACTGACACATTTGGCGTCAATCGCCACGACAATACACTGCGAACCAAAACGTTCAGCGGCCTGTTTAACAAATTCAGGGTTAAATATAGCAGCGGTATTAATGCCAACTTTGTCTGCCCCAGCCTTTAACATACGGCTAATGTCTTCTAAGCTACGAATTCCGCCACCAACGGTCAAAGGAATAAACACTTCGTCGGCGACTTGTTCAATAACGTGAACCATCGTTTCGCGATCGTCAGAACTGGCGGTGATATCGAGAAAGGTGATTTCGTCGGCGCCTTCTGCGTCATAGCGTCGAGCGATTTCAACGGGGTCGCCCGCATCGCGGATATCGACAAATTTAACGCCCTTAACGACTCGGCCGTTATCAACGTCTAAACACGGAATAATGCGTCTTGCTAAACCCATATTAAGGGTAAGACTCCGCGAGTTTTTCGCCTTCAGCAAAATCCAGGCTACCTTCGTATATGGCGCGCCCAGTGATGGCGCCGATGATGCCTTCTTCGGATACTTCGCCAAGACGACGAATATCGTCGAGGTTGGTGATGCCGCCAGAAGCGATAACGGGTATACGAATTGCACTGGCAAGTTTTGCGGTGGCTTCCACGTTCACGCCCTTCATCATGCCGTCACGACCTATATCGGTGTAAATAATAGAGGAGACGCCGTCTGATTCGAAGTGTTGCGCGAGGTCAATAATGTCGTGCTTAGACAATTTTGACCAGCCATCTATCGCTACTTTGCCGTCTTTAGCGTCAAGGCCAACAATAATATGGCCCGGAAATTCAACACATACATCGCCGACGAAATGTGGGCTGTTTACGGCTTTTGTACCAATAATGACGTATTGAACCCCCGCGTTTAAATAAGCTTGAATGGTATCTTCGTCACGAATCCCTCCGCCAACTTGAATGATTAGGCCAGGGTGTGCTTCGGCAATATCATGAATAACCTGTGCATTCACCGGCTTACCAGCAAAGGCACCATCAAGGTCTACTATATGAAGACGTTTAGCGCCTTCGTTAACCCATCGCGTAGCAACTTCTACGGGGTGTTCTGAAAAAATGGTTTCGTCATCCATACGGCCTTGGCGAAGCCTGACGCATTTTCCGTCTTTAAGATCAATAGCAGGTATAAGAATCATAGTATTTAGGTCCGATAATTTAGGACAGTCCGTCCCAGTTAAGAAAATTCTTTAGTAATTGCAATCCAGCGTGCTGGCTTTTTTCGGGGTGAAATTGAACGGCCAGAATATTTTTCCACTTTAGCGCGCAAGAAAACGTTTTTGTGTAATTTGTTGTGGCGCACTCTGTTTTATTTCCCACTTCGCTAGCGTAATAGCTATGAACAAAATAAAATCGCTCATTTTGAGGAATATCTAAAAATAGTGGGCTTTTTTCAGAATAATTAACCTGATTCCATCCCATATGTGGAATTTTTATTCTTTCTTTTTTGCCTAAATCGGCGTTACGAGAAAATTTAATGACTTTCCCAGGCAAAATACCAAGACAATCAATGCCGCCATTCTCTTCGCTATGTTGTAGTAAGGCTTGCATGCCTAAGCAAATACCCAGTAGAGGTTTGTTCTTAGCGGCCTGTCGAATAGTGTCGTCTAAGCCGGTTTCGCGTAAGGCATTCATGCAGTCTCGTATGGCGCCAACGCCAGGAAAAACGATGTGATCGGCGGACAGAATGATATCTTTGTCCGCGCTCACAATGACCTTAGAGTCTGGGGAGACGGTCTTTAATGCTTTTTCAATGGAGTGGAGGTTTCCCATTCCATAGTCGATAACGGCAACCGTGGCCATAATTTGGTACTCTTGAGGTAGTTACAAAGATCCTTTCGTCGAAGGCATAATCCCTTCCATCCGAGCATCTCTTTCCATTGCGAAGCGAAGCGCGCGACCAAAAGCCTTGAAAATAGTTTCTGCTACGTGGTGAGCATTAACGCCTTTTAAGTTATCAATGTGCAGCGTGATATTCGCGTGATTAACGAAACCCTGAAAAAACTCTCTAAACAAGTCTGCGTCAAAGTCGCCAATTCTGGCGCGTGGGAAATCGACGTCATAAACTAGCCCAGGCCGACCTGAAAAGTCGATAACGACGCGCGACAATGCTTCGTCTAATGGCACGTAAGCGTGACCATAACGAAAAATACCTTTGCGGTCGCCGAGGGCGTCTGAAACGGCTTTGCCGAGTGTAATACCCAGGTCTTCAACGGTGTGGTGAGCGTCAATGTGTAAATCACCTTTGGCCTTAATATCCAAATCAATCATGCCGTGACGAGCAATTTGATCCAGCATATGCTCTAGAAAAGGCAGTCCGGTAGACAGTTTTGTCTTGCCCGTGCCATCAAGATTCACGCTCACTGAGATTTGTGTTTCTAAGGTGTCGCGATTAACAGTCGCCGTTCTGCTATTCATTTTTTAAAGGTGTCGTTACTAGAAAGTTTGCATTTTCCCAGTAACAGATGGCGATAGCAAGTTTAGTTTCAACTGTTAGCCGCCAACAACGGGTGGCCAAAATGCGAGAACATCCTCGTCGCATAATTGTTTAGTGGCGCGCTCTTCTTTATTGATATAGACGCCGTTAAGAATAACGAGGTGGAGATTCTTATGACCAAGATTTGCGCGAGCGATAATACTATCAATCGTGTCGCCTTGTTCGAAAGGGTATTGTGTGATTTCCCCACCAATATTTTCAGCGGCTGTTTTAGCAAGGGAGGCAAATAGTTTAACGGTAATCATAGCAATCAATTTATAAACGGGGTGACTAGTCACCCCGTTTAACAGGTTTTATTAAGGCAGGCTGAGGCGGGTTTTAGTTTCTTCTTTTAGCGTGCCGTCCTGATTCCAGCCACGAATGTCGTAGTATTCAGGTAGCATTTTATCTAATTCGCAAACGTGCCCCTTAGCGGGCCCTGCCTTGATGGGTTCTTTCAATAAGCGAGGGGGCAAGGTGTCGTCGGCGGAGGTAAAGCCGAGTCGGTTATTATAGTCCCGCTCCATATTCCAGACGCGTTCACCAACAAGGCCCAGTTTTTCAGCCGTCCAATCGCCTTCGCAAGCGGCGTCGAGTTGTTCTGCTACTTCTTCAAGTCCTTGCGCGAACGATGAGAAGGTACAAATTCCTGCGGAGTCGAACACGCTGGTGACGTCCTGGAAAGCCATTAATAACTCAGCCTTTCCTTCGGTTGCCAGAGGGTCGGTTTTAAATGGTACGCCGGCAGTTTCAGAGCCATTAGTGTAGCCCCGAACATGACAGGCGCCACGGTTAGAAGTAGCATAGCCTAAGCCCATGCCTTTGACCGCGCGAGCGTCATAGGCAGGAAATTCCTGCCCCTTTACAACAATGGCGAGGTCTGGACGGCCGTATTTAGTACAAAAGCGTAACGAGCTTTGAGCTAACTCTATGCCAAAGCCTTCGTGTTTGGAGATCAGTTCAATACATTTAACCATGGCCTCGGCGTTGCCAAAGGTAAGTTCGATGCCGCCGGTGTCCTCTTTCGTTAAAATGCCGAGTTCGAACAGTTCCATAGCGGCTGCAATTGTGGCGCCAGCAGAAATAGGGTCCATGGCTTGTTCATTACAAACAAAATTGGCATAGGTGACCGCGTCTAAGTCATCGACACCGGTGTCGCAACCTAAGGCCCAGGCAGCCTCGTACTCATTGCCGCCCGAATTACCTTTGAAATATTTGTGTATGTCGTCGCGGTTTTTAATGCTGAAGTGTTCGGGGTCAATGGTGGATATGCGGCCACAGGAAATAGTACAAGCAAAACACCCCGCATTTCTGGTCAAATTGGGTTTGCCGTCACTTTTTCTTGGGACGGCCATCGCTTCACTCGATAGTTTTGGCGCATTTTCAAAAATGCTGTCCTGCCAATTTCTAGCGGGTAACGCGCCCACTTCGTTCATATGGTTCATCATCACGTTTGTCCCTAAGGCAGTTAATCCGCCGACGAGTTCGTTTTCTGCAATGATTTTCTTTGCTTTATTGGTCGCTTCAAAGAAGCGTTTCGGGTCTTTAATATTGCCGACGCCTTTTGTTCCTCGAAGGGTTACGGCCTTAACATTTTTTGAGCCTAATACAGTGCCTACGCCAGATCGGCCGGCGGCGCGATGAAGGTCATTAACGATGGCGGAGTAGAGGTTGCCTTTTTCACCTGGTACGCCAATCGCGGCTATGCGCAACTGTGGATCCTGGTGTTTTTTATGCAGCCATTCGTCGGCCTCCCAGACTGATTTACCCCAAATTTCATCAGCAGGGAGAATTTCGCACTTCTCGTCAACAATGCTGATATAAACGGGTGAGCTCGCTTTGCCTTCAAGAATGACCATGTCCCAGCCGGCGCATTTCATTTCGTTGCCGAAGAAGCCACCAGAATTCGAACAAGCCAGGGCATTTGTTAAAGGGCTGATGGTGACGCAAGAATAACGCCCACCAGTTGATGCCATTGTGCCTGTTAAGGGTCCTGTTACCATATAAAGTGTATTGGCCGGAGACAGTGCTTCTGTATCGGGCGAGACTTCTTCGGTGAGGTACTTAGTGGCTAAGCCTCGTTGACCTAGGTAAAGGTCAGCCCATTCCATATTGAGAGGTTCAGAGGCTGAGGTGCGGTCAGTTAGGTTGATGCGCAATACTTTTTTAGTCCAGCTCATGTTTAAAGGCCTCTTGAGAATTAATAATAGACAAACATAATAGTAGTGCTATATAAAAATAACAATAGATTTATTAAAACGAGGGTATCGCTAATCGAGCGTAAGCATATGCTTACATATAATGAGGGTCTAGATGATTTTAAAATACAAGATGGGTGACCATACTTACTCCGTCGCCAAGTCTCTCGAGAAGGACCTCGTTAAACAAGGATTGTTTACTAAGGAGATGTGATGGACCGCATCATCAATACGGATATTGAAAGGGAATTATTTTAGCCAGCCAAGCTAGGTGACCATTGAACCGACGGAGTTTACTCCGTCGGTTTTTTTTGGTCTAAGTGGATCGTGATTTAAGACTTAGGTCCACGCGATACGCGTTTACGCTCATTTTCAGTCAAAAACTTCTTTCTAAGGCGAATAGACTCGGGAGTCACCTCGACTAATTCATCTTCTTCAATGAATTCCAGCGCTTGTTCTAGCGTCATAACGATATGGGGTGATAGCGTTAAAGCTTCATCCGTACCGGATGCGCGAACGTTGGTTAACTGTTTGCCTTTGCAGGGGTTTACAACCAGGTCATTGCCTCGATTATGTAAACCAACAATTTGCCCTTCGTACACTTCTTCGGCGTGACCTAAGAAAAGCTTGCCGCGCTCTTGTAGTCCAAATAGACCAAAAGCTGCGGTTTTCCCCTTTGTCATTGAAACAAGCACACCATTTTGACGCGAAGAGATGTCGCCAACTTTAACTTGACCATAGTGATCAAAAATACTGGTCATAATGCCAGAGCCAGATGTTAGAGTAAGGAAGTGGCCGCGAAAGCCAATTAAACCACGTGATGGACTCATGAATTCGAGGCGAATACGGCCTTTTCCGTCGGGTTCCATATTAGTTAATTCGGCTTTGCGTAAGCCCATTTCTTCCATAATAGAACCCTGGTGCTGTTCTTCAACGTCGATAACAACCAGTTCGAACGGCTCCTGCATCTTGCCATCTATTTCTTTCTGGATGACTTCTGGGCGAGCGACGCCCATCTCGTAACCTTCCCGGCGCATCGTTTCGATCAACACGGATAGGTGCAGTTCGCCACGACCAGATACGATAAATTTATCTGGACTGTCGCCTGGTTTTACGCGTAACGCGACGTTATGAATCAGTTCCTGATCCAGGCGGTCTTTAATGTTACGAGAGGTAATGTATTTGCCTTCTTGTCCGGCGAACGGAGAATTGTTAACAGAAAATGTCATGCTAACGGTTGGCTCATCTACTGATAACGGCGGCATTGCTTCCACGCGATCTGGGTGACATAAGGTGTCAGAAATACCGAGGCCATCTATGCCATTAATACAAACAATATCACCTGCAAAGGCTTCGTCGACATCGATTCGATCTAGGCCTAAATGACCTTTAACATTAAGCACCTTGCCCTTTCGTTGATTGCCTTTGCTGTCAACCACAATAACGGTTTGGTTAGGTTTTAAGCTGCCGCTTGTAATGCGACCCACGCCAATAACACCGACATAGCTATCATAGGCAAGAGAAGAAATCTGCATTTGTAAAGGGGCAGTGGGGTCAACTACAGGTTGAGGCACGCGGTCACGAATGATTTCAAACAGCGGCGTCATATCATCAGCGAGCTGGTCGGCTTCAGGTCCCGCCACGCCATTAATGGCAGAAGCATAGATAACTGGGAAGTCGAGCTGTTCGTCTGTCGCGCCGAGTTTGTCGAATAAGTCAAACACCTGGTCTACAACCCAATCTGGGCGGGAGCCTGGACGGTCAACTTTATTAATAACGACGATAGGCTTAAGGCCTTGCTCAAACGCCTTCGATGTAACAAAGCGAGTTTGTGGCATTGGGCCATCAACGGCATCCACCAGTAAGAGTACGCAATCTACCATTGATAATACGCGTTCAACTTCGCCGCCGAAATCAGCGTGGCCTGGTGTGTCAACGATATTGATGTGTAAACCTTGCCACTCGATAGCGGTGTTTTTGGCAAGAATGGTGATGCCTCGCTCTTTTTCCTGATCGTTAGAGTCCATGATACGTTCAGTACCTGAGTTTTTACGATCGAGTGTGCCGGACTGTTCAAGTAGCTTATCCACGAGGGTAGTTTTACCGTGGTCAACGTGGGCGATAATAGCGATATTACGAAGGTTCTGTTTCACGAAATGTAGTTTCCTGTTTGTTTGGGTGGTGTGGATCTGGAGTAAAAAAGTAATATGATGGCTTAGCTTTGTTCCCAGGGTAAGTCGTGAAAGCGCCAGCCGCCAATTGTATTGCGGTGGTTATTTTCATCTTTGTCGCCTTCGAAGCCTTCTTCCATGTTGTAAAGCTCCTGGTATCCAGCACTTTCAAGCAGTTTTGCGGCTTCCATTGAGCGAGCGCCGCTTCTACACATCAAAACGAGGGGCGTTGATTTAGACGGAATATGTTTTGCAAGTTGGCTAATAAAATCGTCAAAAGCTTCCCAGTTAGGAGGCCTTTTCAATGGCAGGTGAATGGCATTGAGCGGGTGACCAACAAAAGAGTATTCAATAGTCGTTCGCGTATCGATGAGTTTGGCTTGAGAGTTGTTTTGAAGAAACTCATAAGCCTGGGCAGGCGATAGGCTTTTTATACTAGACATGGTGATTCCAAAATTAGGTTAGCTGGGCATTATACAACGAAACAGGCTAAATGAGGTTGATTTGAGATTTACGAGTTTTCTGCGATCAATAAGGCTTCATTTCTGAAACCAAGTTTCGTATCACCGAGACAGCCTTCTTCATGATAAATAATGACGGAGAGGGAAGAAAAGAGAGCTAACAGTTCATTCTTTTTAAGTAAAA
>JASJGO010000016.1:0-5744 GCA_033791505.1 Cycloclasticus sp. | reverse complement strand
CCGGCGGGTGACCTGTATGTGCAGGTGAATGTTCGTGAACACGCCATATTTAAACGTGATGGGGCTAATTTGTATTGTGATATGCCGATTAGCTTTGCTATTGCAGCCCTTGGTGGTGAGCTCGAAGTGCCAACCTTGTCGGGCAAGGTGAAGCTTAAAATCCCAATGGAATCGCAAACTGGCAAGCTTTTTAGATTGCGAGGAAAAGGCATTAAGCCTGTCAGAGGAGGCCCTGTGGGTGACCTTATTTGCAGGGTGATTGTAGAAACACCGATTAACTTAACGAGCGATCAAAAAACTCTTGTTGAGCAATTGGAGGCTTCATTTAAAACAGGTGGAACGCGCCATAACCCTCAAGAACACTCCTGGCTAGATGGAGTCAAAAGTTTTATTGATAAGATGAAGTCTTAAAATGGAGAAGAAAATGGCTAGCATTGCTATATCGGGCGCCAGTGGCCGAATGGGTCTTAATTTAATCAAAGCGTGTTTGCTGAATAAATCGGCCTCTCTAGGCGCGGCTATTGAAAGACAAGATTCGCCCGCGCTAGGAAAAGATGCTGGAGATATCGCTGGCCTGGACAGTCAACAGGTACGACTGGTCTCTGAGATTCAGTCGGTAGCAGCAGATTTCGACGTGTTGGTTGATTTTACCCGTCCCGACGCCTGTATTGAAAAACTGGTTTTTTGCGAAGCGCATAAAAAAGCCATGGTCATTGGAACCACTGGTTTTACGGATGAACAGAAAGAGCGCATCAAATTAGCATCAAAGTCTATTCCAATCGTATTTTCACCTAATATGGGTATTGGCGTGAATGTGACCTTAAAGCTTCTTGAATTGGCGGCTAGGGCGATTGGTGATTCTGTCGATATTGAAGTCGTTGAGGCGCATCATCGTCACAAAGTAGACGCGCCGTCTGGTACGGCTTTGCGTATGGGTGAGGTGCTTGCCGAAGCGATGGGTAAAGATTTGGCTGATTGCGCCGTATACGCACGAGAAGGTATCACTGGCGAACGTGAAACGGGGACTATTGGTTTTTCAACGATCAGAGCGGGCGATATCGTCGGCGAACACACGGTGTTGTTTGCGGGAGACGGTGAACGTATCGAAATCGCCCATAAGGCGACAAGTCGAATGACGTTTGCTACCGGCGCCATTAGAGCCGCTTGTTGGGCTGCTGAACAAAACGCGGGTTTATACGATATGCAAGACGTGTTGGGACTGAAAGATTAAAAGCCCCTTTCGCGGATATGGTTTTCTGTTAATATCTTGCTGTTAACTAACGGCTAGTGCTGTTAAATTATAAAAACTTAAAAAAAGTTCCGGAGGATACACGATGGGTATTTTATGCAAAATAGCAGTAATACTTGGTTTGGATTCATCTAAGAGAACGGATAAAAGTACCGCATCTAATGACATTAAAACGGAGTTCGGACAGGTGATTGAAAAACAAGCGCAGCAACATCAAGTGAAAAAAAATCAGACCGTTAAAGCTAAAAATTATGTGATTATTGGCGCTGGACCGGCGTCGGTCAGAGCGGCTGAAACGCTCCGTAAAGCAAACTCAGAATGCAGTATAACGATGATTGGTGCGGAAGTTGAACCGCCGTATTCTCGCATGGCACTGCCTTATTACCTTAGCGGCATGATCAAAGATACCGGCACCCACCTGAGAAAAACGAAAGGCCATTTCGACGACTTAAAAATTGAGCATGTTCATGCAAGAGTCGAGAAGGTCGATCCAGCTAATAATCAAGTTTCTCTCGATAACGGCGACGTTTACGAATACGAAAAATTAATGATCGCAACGGGTTCAAGGCCCGCTAACTCACCCTTTCCAGGCGCTGAAAATGAAGGTGTGCTGAACTGCTGGACGCTCGCTGACGGCAGAAAGATTCTTGATGCTATCAAACCGGGTTCTAAAGTGGCTTTATTGGGCGCCGGCTTCGTCGCCTCGATTATTGTTGAAGCGATGCTGAAGCGAAAAGTTGACTTGACCGTTATGCTTGGGCGTACAGGCTTCATGGTGAGTCGTATGATGGATAAAACGGCCGGTAAAATGATTCAGTCCTGGTGTGAGAGCAAAGGGGTAAAAATGATACTCCCTAGTAGCATTAAATCGATCGAACCGGGTCCTGCGTTGAGAAGAGATGACGATAGTCTGACTGATTTTGATTTGATTATCGTGGCAACCGGCGTTTATTCAAATATTGAATTTTTAGAAGGTAGCGGTATAAAAACAGACAATGGCATCCTCGTTGACGCCAGTTTACGTACCAATATCGATAATATTTACGCTGCGGGCGACGTCGCGCAAGGCGTCGATTTCTCTACTGGGGGACAGTCCGTGCACGCTATTCAACCGACGGCCGTTGATCATGGACGTATTGCAGCGGTAAATATGATGGGCGGCTCGGCAAAATATAAAGGCAGCTTGAGTATGAACGTTTTAGATACAGCTGGCCTGGTGTCTACTTCTTTTGGTAGCTGGGATGGCGTTGAAGGTGGTGAAACGACTACATTGCTGGAAAAAGATAACTACAAATACGTCCGTTTGAACTTTAAGGATGATTTATTAGTTGGCGCCATTACCGTTGGGCGTACTGACTTTATTGGCGTAATGAGGGGCTTAATACAAACAGAAGTTCCATTAGGCGAATGGAAACAAAAACTAATCGAAGACCCGACATTGATTATGAATGCCTATTTAGCGAAATCGCTGGATGTTGCCTAAGTAAACGCAAAATTTGCTGGTGTAAGATTGGACACAAGGGTACTAAATCCAGTAAAATTTGCGCCCATACATATTAACAATCAAAACGGGTAGTGCCAAAAAGGCTCTTCCCGTTTTGCATATCTAAAGGTGGTGTAATTTGTCTGATATTGCGATATTGGTACTTGAGGACGGTAGCGTCTTTCGTGGCGTATCTATTGGAGCCCAGGGGCTTACAACGGGTGAAGTTGTCTTTAATACATCCATGACCGGCTATCAGGAAATTCTTACTGATCCATCGTATTCGCATCAAATAGTCACTTTAACCTGTCCACATATCGGTAATGTCGGTGTTAATGCCGAGGACGAGGAATCTGCCGACATTCACGCGCGCGGCCTGGTGATTCGAGACTTGCCTTTGGTTCACAGCAACTGGCGATCTTCTGAAACATTATCTGATTACTTGAAGCGCCACAGTATCGTTGCAATCGCTGATATAGATACGCGTAAATTAACCCGTGTACTACGTGAAAAAGGCGCTCAACGAGGCTGTATTATTGCAGGCGAAGAGGTGGATGATATTCTCGCTTTAGAAGAAGCGAAAGAAGCCCTGTCATTAAAAGGCCTGGACCTGGCGAAAGAAGTCACGACTAAAGAGTCCTACGACTGGACAGAATCGGTCTGGCAGCATAAGCCCTCAAACACTAAAGTCAAAGCGAGATTTAAAGTCGTCGCTTATGACTTTGGGGTAAAACGCAATATTCTCAGGTTATTAGTAGATTCGGGCTGCGATGTTCATGTAGTTCCCGCTACTACACCAGCTTCTGAAGTAATAGCTATGGCGCCAGATGGGGTGTTTTTATCCAATGGTCCGGGTGATCCAGAGCCTTGTTCGTATGCGATCACAGCGATTAAAGAAATTTTAGATAAAAAAATCCCCATTTTTGGTATCTGTTTAGGCCACCAATTGTTGGCGCTGGCGAGTGGTGCTCGTACCATTAAAATGAAGTTTGGTCATCACGGCGGCAATCACCCGGTACAGGAGTTAGCGAGTAAAAAAGTATCGATAACGAGCCAAAATCACGGATTCGCGGTGGACGCCGAATCGTTGCCGGATAATTTAAAAGCCACGCACATTTCCCTGTTTGATAAGAGCTTGCAAGGCGTTGAACGTACGGATTGCCCGGCCTTTAGTTTTCAAGGACACCCGGAAGCGAGCCCAGGACCACACGATATCGCGTATTTATTCACACGATTTACCGCGATGATGCAATCGCATAAAGATTTGTAAGAAACGACTATGCCAAAAAGAACCGACATAAAATCTGTTTTACTAATTGGTGCCGGGCCAATTGTTATTGGTCAAGCCTGTGAGTTTGATTATTCTGGTACGCAAGCGTGTAAGGCGCTAAGGGAAGAGGGGTACCGAGTCATTCTGGTCAACTCTAATCCAGCCACCATTATAACCGACCCGGAAACGGCCGACGCCATTTATATTGAGCCGGTTGACTGGCAAACGGTTGAAAAAATTATCGAAAAAGAAAAACCAGACGCACTGCTGCCAACCATGGGTGGGCAAACCGCGCTTAACTGTGCGTTAGATCTCGATAAACATGGCGTGCTGAAAAAACATAACGTCGAGTTAATCGGTGCCTCAAAAGAAGCGATTGATAAAGCTGAAGATCGTGATTTATTTAAGAAGGCGATGACTAAAATTGGCCTGTCGACCCCGCGTTCTTTTGTCGCGCACAATATGGATGAGGCCTTTGTTGCGCTGGATTCAATTGGCTTTCCAACGATTATTCGACCCTCTTTCACGATGGGTGGAAGCGGAGGCGGGATATCTTATAACCGTGAAGAGTTTATAGCCATTTGTAATCGTGGACTTGAACTTTCACCAACCAATGAACTGTTGATTGAAGAATCCGTTTTGGGTTGGAAAGAGTATGAAATGGAGGTCGTTCGCGACCGTAAAGACAATTGCATTATCATTTGCTCGATAGAAAACTTTGATCCAATGGGTGTTCACACCGGCGACTCAATTACTGTGGCGCCAGCGCAAACTTTAACGGATAAAGAGTACCAAATTATGCGTAACGCCTCGATCGCCGTATTACGCGAAATTGGCGTTGATACTGGCGGTTCGAACGTACAATTCGCCATCAATCCAGACAATGGCGATATGATCGTTATTGAAATGAATCCCAGGGTTTCGCGTTCATCAGCACTAGCTTCAAAAGCAACAGGGTTTCCGATTGCTAAAGTGGCTGCTAAATTAGCGATAGGCTATACGCTGGATGAGCTAAGTAATGAAATAACGGGTGGCGCAACTCCAGCATCTTTCGAGCCTTCAATCGACTACGTGGTTACTAAAGTACCGCGTTTTACCTTTGAGAAATTCCCTATGGCCAATGACCGCTTAACAACACAGATGAAATCTGTGGGCGAAGTAATGGCGGTGGGTCGTACCTTCCAGGAATCATTGCAAAAAGCCTTGCGCGGCCTTGAAACGGGTATGCATGGACTGGATCCTATTGTTGACTTAAATGCAGAGAATATCGATAGCGTATTGCGCTACGAAATTCAACAACCCGGCGCAGAGCGCATTTGGTATCTCGCCGACGCGTTTAGAAAAGGATTTGGTTTAGACAGCATTTTTGAGCAAACTAAGATTGACCCATGGTTTTTGGTACAAATCGAAGACCTGATCAATGAAGAGGCGGCGCTAAGCGGTAAAACGCTAGAGTCTGTGGACCATTCATTGATGTGGCGACTTAAAAGAAAGGGCTTTTCAGACGCGCGTCTTGCCAGCTTATTGGCTGCAAAAGAAACCGACGTTAGAGCAGCGCGTCACGCCTTGAATATTCGCCCAGTGTATAAACGTATTGACTCTTGCGCTGGTGAGTTTGCTTCGCCAACCGCGTACATGTATTCAACGTATGAAGAAGAGTGCGAAGCGAACCCAACCAAACGCGATAAAATTATGGTGCTGGGTGGCGGACCCAATCGTATTGGACAGGGCATCGAGTTTGA
>JASJGO010000015.1:0-25075 GCA_033791505.1 Cycloclasticus sp. | reverse complement strand
CTAAGGAGATTGCAACGGGATCAATATTTGGATATGACAGCATGAGCGAGTGATAAGTTTTTTTCTATTTTATAGTGCTAAGCTAACAAAGAATAGTCCTGCGCCTTACTCTTCATGCACCTTGTTAGAGTAGCACGCTAAGGTATATTTTTAGTTAATGTCTTCACCTTGTGATTTCCATGTTTAATTAAGTTTCATCCATTCATCTTTTATTCAGCCAAATTTGTTTATAGTTTAAACACTTACATTCTCCTTCTTGAAAAAAACAGGCGAGGAGCATTATAAGTTTGGGGTTGCAGGGAGGTTACGGCCTCATTTAATTACAACAATATTTTTACATATTAACTGGAAAACATAAGGGGATTTTAAAATGAGTATTATGTCTGAATTTAAAGCTTTTGCTATCAAAGGAAATGCCATTGATATGGCCGTTGGTATCGTTGTTGGCGCCGCATTTGGCAAGATTGTTTCATCGTTCGTAGGCGATATTATCATGCCCCCTATAGGCATGATGCTTGGTGGTGTCGATTTCAAAGATTTAACCATGGTTTTACAAGAAGCTACCGTTGATGGCGCTGCTATCGTCATCAAATACGGTAGCTTTATTCAAACCGTGGTTGATTTCACGATTATCGCGTTCGCAATATTTATGGTGATAAGAGGTATTAACTCTTTGAAAAAGAAAGAAGAGGCGGCTCCTGCGGCGGCGGCTAAACCTACCAAAGAAGAAGTGCTTTTATCTGAAATTAGAGATTTACTTAAAAATAAATAACACGAAAAATCAGGCTGCAAAAATCAATCAGAGACTGATTGCATGCAAACCCTGATCAAAAAATAGAATAAAAACGTAAAAAGGCGGCTTTTATAAGCCGCCTTTATTATTACCGATAGTTTGATTTAGCCCAACAGTGGCGCTATCACCAAACTTACAATCGCCATCACGTTAATTAAAATATTCATCGATGGGCCAGAGGTGTCTTTGAACGGATCACCCACCGTATCACCCACTACCACGGCGGTATGCGTATCAGAGCCTTTGCCGCCTAGATTACCCTTTTCAACGTACTTCTTAGCGTTATCCCAGGCGCCACCGGCATTTGCCATCATCAGCGCCATAAGAACGCAACTTAACAAGGCACCTGATAACATGCCGCCTAATGCTTGCGCACTAATGAAAAAGCCGACCAGTGGAGGTGCGCTAACCGCAATCACTCCCGGCACGATCATTTTTTTCAACGCCGCGGTGGTCGCAATATCTATACACCTTGCCGTATCAGGTTCTGCCGTTCCCTCAAGCAAGCCATCTATCTCTTTAAACTGACGACGAATCTCTTTGATCATTTCAAAGGCTGCATCACCGACCGCCGTCATCGTTAACGAGGCGATAACAAACGGGATAACACCACCAATAAACAAACCAATCAACACTTGTGGGTCATTCAATTCCAGGCTGAAGTTAGAGATGTGTATCGATACCGTCTCTATAAACGCGGTAATAATGGCCAATGCAGCTAACGCTGCGGCACCAATCGCAAACCCTTTACCAATGGCCGCCGTTGTATTGCCTAACTCATCTAAAGAATCCGTAATCTCACGCGTCTCTTTACCCAGCCCGCCCATCTCAGCGATACCACCGGCGTTATCCGCTACTGGCCCATACGCATCAATGGCCATGGTAATACCCACCGTTGCCAACATGCCAACAGCCGCGATACCGACGCCATACAAGCCCGCAAAATGACTAGCCACCGCAATGACGCCACAAATAGTGAAAACAGGGATGGCAACCGATTGCATACCGATGGCCAGTCCGGCAATCATCACCGTCGCTGGGCCCGTTTCACCGGCCTTGGCGATATGTTTCACTGGTGCTCCGGCGGTATAGTACTCGGTCACGAGTCCGATAATAATGCCGCCAACAGCACCCGCGAGTACCGCCATCCAGACATAATTATTCACATCCATGATTGAGATAACCAGCCACGCCGCGATAATAAATAAAATAGATGCCCCCATCGTACCCATGCGTAAGGCTTTTTCTGGTGATTTAGCCGCATTTTTTTTCACGATATAAATACCGCCAATTGAGCAAAGCAAACCAATAGATGCTAACGCCAAAGGTAAAAACATCAAACTAGACTGCGCCCCCAACTCCGCCAGCACAACGGCCGACATGGTCGACGCAATGGCGATGGTAGCAATCATAGAGCCACAATAGGATTCAAAAATATCCGAGCCCATACCGGCAACGTCGCCCACATTATCACCGACGTTATCTGCGATAACTCCTGGGTTACGCGGATCATCTTCCGGTATACCAGCCTCAATTTTACCGACCAAATCGGCACCAACGTCGGCACTTTTAGTGAAAATGCCACCGCCGACACGCGAAAACAGCGCAACAACCGAAGCGCCCATCGCAAAACCATGAATAGCGTGTGATGTTTCGGGGTCGCTGCCAAAAAATAAATACATTAATCCCAGGCCCATCAAACCTAAAGACGCAACCGCGAGGCCCATAATAGAACCACCGAAAAAAGCGACCGATAGTGCCGCTTCAGCACCTTCCGTGTGTGCCGCCGTGGTGGTTCGAACGTTGGCCTTAGTGGCTGTGTTCATACCAATATAACCAGCCCCACCAGAAGCCAGCGCTCCAACTAAAAAGCAAAGAGCCGTAGCCCAACCTAAAAATATAAACGTCAGCACGAACAATACTGCCGAGAACATCGCGAGCATTTTATATTCGCGCTTCATAAACACCATGGCGCCTAAATGAATTTGCTCAGCAATTTTGGCGACCTTACCCTCTCCTTCTGGGTATTTCATCACCAGGCCATATACATACCTGGCCGCGTACAAGCCAAAACAACCAATGATAGGGGGGATTAAATAACTCAACTCCATGCTTTTCTCCTGATTATATTATTATTATTTATCAAATATTTAAAAATCTACAAAAACAAAACAGCCCGTCTTTTTTACATCGCCCAAGCGAATGGTGCAAGCATAAAATTTAATTAATTCTATTCCCACCTGTATAATGCAGCACAACATTTATCTGATATAAAAATAGGAAACGTAATGAGCCTTAATTTAGTACCCTCCGGAAAAGATCTTCCTCATGACATCAACGTCATCATCGAAATCCCTTCGCACAGTGACCCCATTAAATACGAAGTAGATAAAGAATCCGGCGCTCTATTCGTTGATCGTTTTATGAATACCGCCATGTTCTACCCGTGTAACTACGGTTATGTTCCGCATACATTATCTGACGACGGCGACCCGGTTGACGTATTAGTAGTATCACCGTTTCCTTTAATGAATGGTTCGGTGATTCGTTGTCGCCCCATTGGCGTATTGAAAATGACCGATGAAGCGGGTGAAGATGCAAAAGTGCTGGCCGTACCTGTGTCAAAATTATCGACGCTGTACGATGACGTAAAATCTTATCAAGATATTCCGCAAATCACCCTGAACCAAATTGCTCACTTTTTTGATCACTATAAAGATTTAGAACCTGGAAAATGGGTAAAGATAGAAGGTTGGGAAGGTGTTGAAGGTGCCGCTAAAGAAATCCTGGAAAGCGTCGCTCGTTACAATGCAGAAGAGAACAAGCCGCACTTCTAACGCTGAGTAAAACTTACTCTCTGTGGGTATAGTCTGAAAAATTAATAACCGCTGGTGTTTTTGTCGACCCAGCGGTTTTTTTCTGCCTGTTGATCATCGCTGGTCAAACGCTCTTTTTTCCAAAAAGGCGCTTTGCTTTTAAGGTCTTCCATCATAAATCGGCAAGCCTCAAACGCATCTTTTCTGTGCGCCGACCAAACGGCCACGAGCACAATAGGGTCATTAGGTAATAACTCACCCACGCGGTGAATAATGAGCGTATCGAGTAAGCTCCATTTTTCCTCTGCCTGCGCCACTATTTTTTGCAAATGTTTTTCGGTCATCCCGGGGTAATGCTCTAGCACCATCGCATTCACCGTATCACCTTCGTTGATATCCCGCATCGTGCCAATAAACGTCGCACAAGCGCCGTATTGACCTTCGCGCTGCATCTGCTCTTGATGTTGACTGATCGCTTTCCATGGATCAAACGCCGAGTCTAATATGGAAATCATTAGCCGCCCGTCACTGGAGGGAAAAAGGCCACTTCATCGCCCGGCTTCACTGGGGTGTTTAATTCTGCGTACTCCTGATTAACAGAGTGCAATACCGATTGACTCACGTCATATCCCGAACTGACTTGATGCCAAACATCCGCCACCGTCGAAATATCAGCGCTATTTAGCTCTTCACTAGAGCGACCCAGCTGCTCTTTTAAACTGGCGAAATAGAGTACTTTGATCGACATACTATTTTCATTTTTTGAATGTGTCATAATTCGATATATTATCACGCTAACAAATAAGTTGAGCCACTAGATTATGTCAGAACTTACACATTTTAATGCCGCGGGTGAAGCCCATATGGTCGATATTAGCGACAAGGCCGACACCGATCGCACCGCCGTAACAGAAGGTTTTATTGAAATGGATAGCGCAACATTGAAACGCGTTATCGACGGCGATTACAAAAAAGGGGACGTACTGGGCATCGCTCGCATCGCTGGCATTATGGCCAGCAAGAAAACCGCCGAGCTCATTCCATTATGTCATCCGCTACCGATCACCCACGTTGATATAAAACTGCAACCGGATACTAAAAATAATCGAATCAGCTGCCTAACCACCGTCAGCACCGCGGGTAAAACCGGTGTGGAAATGGAGGCTCTCACCGCGACACAAGTAGCCTTACTCACCATCTATGATATGTGTAAAGCGGTTGATCGCGGCATGACGATCCAGGGCGTGCGCCTACTTGAAAAAAAAGGTGGTAAGTCTGGCCACTGGCAACGTGACGTTGATTAAGCGTGTTATTTAAACTGCACCCACGATTAGCGGCCGATTGCCATTACCTGGGCGATTTTCCTCTCTGTGCGCTGTTATTGAGTAAAGACGCTAATTACCCCTGGTATATTTTAGTCCCCAGACGAGCCGACATTAGTGAAATTTTTCAGCTTCAGGCCAACGACCAACAGCTATTAAAAGAGGAATCTTTAACCTTAAGCGAACGTCTGCACGGCGCTTTTACAGCCGATAAAATGAATATCGCCGCGCTCGGCAATATGGTGCCTCAATTACATATTCACCATATCGTGCGTTACAAAACCGATGTAGCCTGGCCCAAACCCATTTGGGAAGTCGCCGAAGCCAAACAATATAGCGAAAAATTATTAACTCAACGCATCCTACAAACAAATCAACTATTAGACGGCAGCGCTTTTGTGCCGCGACCGATAACACCAAAAGAGGCCCCTAGTGACTAATCAAGCAACCGCCATCTTATTGGCCGAGTGCCCAGACCAGCCTGGCATTATCGCGAAGATCACCCAGTTTTTAGCGGCCAACAACGGCAACATTGTCGATCTGGAGCAACACGTAGACAGCGACGATCAGCACTTTTTTATGCGCGTTGAGTGGCAACTCAATAACTTTAGTCTCGCCCGGCAATCGATAGAAACCGCTTTTGCCGATCAGGTCGGCTCTTTGCTTAATATGAACTGGAGCATCGAGTTTTCTGACGTTAAACCAAGAATGGCTATTTTTGTTTCTCAACACGGTCATTGTTTATTCGACATGTTATCGCGCTATCAATCCGGTGAATGGAACGTTGAAATCCCGCTCATTATTAGCAATCACCTCAGCTATCAATCTCTAGCTGAGAATAATGGCATACCGTATTTCCATTTACCGATGACGTCGGACAATAAACAGCTGCAAGAACGAGCACAGCTTGATTTACTTAAACAACACCAAATTGACACCGTTGTACTGGCCCGTTATATGCAAATCCTTAGTGCCGATTTCATCCAGCATTTCCCGCACCAGATCATCAATATCCACCATTCTTTTTTACCCGCCTTCCCAGGTGCCAGGCCTTATCACTCTGCGCATGAACGTGGCGTTAAAATTATTGGTGCCACCAGCCATTATGTAACGACTGAGTTGGACGCAGGGCCCATAATCGAGCAGGACATCGTGCGTATTAGGCATAATGACAGCGTCGATGACTTAAAACGCAAAGGCCAGGACAATGAAAAAATTGTGCTATCGCGCGCGATAAGACGACACCTTCAACACGAAGTATTGGTGTATAAAAATCGTTGTATTGTTTTTGATTAATGTTAAACCTAGGGAGAACAACATGAGTAATCAAACCGGTCAATGTTTGTGTGGATCCATCCACTATGAAATTAGTGCCGACCCTGTAATGCTGGCAAATTGTCACTGTACACATTGCCAAAGGGCAAGCGGGTCGTCATTTTCGAGCAATACGGTTGTTCCTGCAGAGGCATTTAAAATAACCGGCGATACCTTAACCATGTACCTTGATCAGGGTGAAAGTGGGCTACAACTACGTCGTTATTTCTGTAGCTGCTGCGGCTCGTCACTCTACACCGAGGCCGATGCAATGCCGGGGCTAACCATCGTTAAAGCCGGCACTTTGGATGATACCTCTAGCTATAAACCCACTGCCGACATTTGGTGTGCCTCAAAGATGGACTGGTTAAAACAAGGTGTTGATAGGTCCGAATTTGAACAGATGCCAACAGCCTAACACTTAGCGTTTGCCTAGGGTTTAACGACAATAGTCCCAACTATTGTCGTTAAATGACTGCTTTCAACTCTATGAAGCTAACGCTAATTTAGCGTCATAGACGATGAATTTTAGTCATTTTAATCAATCGATTAAAATGACTCCATTGATTGCAAAATCAAACGTTAGTAAAAGCCACTTATTAAACTAGCGCGATTTAATTCAAAACAACAAAGGCAAATAAACTAAATCGCTTAGTGCCCCATCAATAATTTTATATCTTAAAATTACCAATCATTGAATGGATGCTATCGGCCATCTGCTGTAACTCTTGGCCTTTATTGGCGGTGACTTTTGCACCTTCTGAGGCCTCATTAGCAAGCACATGGATAGAAACAATATTTTGACTAATATCTTCAGAAACTGAGGATTGCTCTTTCGCTGCTGTTGCTATTTGGATATTCATATCGACAATACGTGAAACAGCTTGTTCAATACTATTTAACGCACTACCTGCACTATTTACTTTATCGACCACTCCGTTTGTTTTTTCTTCACTTTGACGCATCGATTTGGTTGAGGATTTAGAACCTTCTTGTAGGCGTTCGATCATATTTTGTATTTCTTGTGTTGAATCTTGTGTCCGGCTCGCCAATGTTCTTACTTCATCTGCCACCACGGCAAAACCACGTCCATTCTCACCGGCACGAGCCGCTTCAATGGCTGCATTAAGCGCTAATAAGTTGGTTTGATCCGCTATGCTCCTAATAACATCTAATACACCACCGATTGATATCGCATCTTGCTCAAGACCTTCAACAATCGTTACCGACTCGCTAACTTTACGCGATAAATCATTTATTTCGCTCACCACACCATCAACCACTTTATTACCATTAACTGCTTCTGTTTCAGCCGATTGTGCAGCCTCTGATGCGGATGATGCAAGCTGCGATACCTTTTGAACCGTCGCTGTCATTGCAGCCATTGCTGTTGCAACATGGTTAATTTTATTTTCTTGCTTATTCATCCCAGTCTGGCTTTCATTACTTAATACAGCCATTTCATTAGCCGAACTTGTTAGTTGCCCGCCACTTTGTGAAATCTGGGTTACCAATGAATGAATCATACTAACAAATTGATTAAACGCAGCACCCAGCTGCGCAATTTCATCTCGACCTTTTTCATTTAAACGTTGCGTTAAATCACCACCACCATTGGCAATTTCATTTAGTGAACTAACAACATTCATAATCGCCGCTTTAATATATCGAACCATTAGCATCGCAACCAATAAACCCAATGCAGTCGCCAAAACAGACAAGATTAAAGACCTTGTAATCGTAGATAACTTTTCACCCAACATAGTTTCACTTAATTCTGCCGCTTTCTTTTCTTCTGCCAATGCTAGCGCTTGTACCGCCACACGAACTTTTTGCCAATTAGGATGCTCTTGCTTAGACAGCACTGTAATCGCTGTGGGCACATCCCCTGCTTTCACTAGAGCTAAAACCTCTAACTTAGCGGCTCGGCTTTTTTCCCAAAAATCATTTATCTTACTCAGTTCAGCTTGGATTGACTGATTGTCACCCGCGGCTTCTAACGCAACCTGATAGGCTTTATCAAAGCGAGCGATTGCTTTCGGCACCACTTCATGTGGCTTTTTGAGGTGCGGCTTAAGCACAAGGTTTCTTAACGCGATACCCGATAACAACCCATCGGAAAACATCGTCTGGTAAGCGACATAACGCATTTGGTTGGTCTTAAAGTAGACATCAAACCGATCACCCAGCGATATAACGCCTGATAACGCACTCCATATGCCAAGGCCAAACAATACAAATACAAGGATAAATGCAGTGATCAGCTTTTGACTAATAGTTGTTTTATTTAACATCAACTCATTCCCATAGATTGACAGGTAGAAAGTATAGTTAATATTCACTATACTTCACAGGGGATATTTACCTTAATTCGCTGATTTTTAAGCCAAAAACTAACCCACAAAGCCATCGGGCGAACGTCTAGCCAAGTGAGGGCGTACGTCAAAAAACAATCGCCTAGCTTGCTTTTTAGTTGCCGTCTCACCGAGATATTCATACAGCATACTTAAGCCCTTGCCGGCTAGCCGCTTACTGTAAGCGGAATCGGTAATTAAACGCGTAGCATGAAGACATTTGATAACTGCAACAACCTTTAACCCATTAAAATTTATTTAATAACTATTGCTCAGCCGCACTAAAAATCAAATAGACCCTAAGCTATTAACAAATCAAAAGTTATCAAACTAAGTCCTTGCGCTTCAGGTAAACGGGCGGCATCCAGCTGCATAATCCAATACAGCACCGCCACGCCCATTAAGACAGCGATTACCGCCAATACAATCATCATATAGGCAAATTTTGTTGTCCCTTTACGGTTCGACATTGGCGGGGTTTAACTCAAGGTAAGTGATTAGATCAGCATAGTCAAATGGCCAATTCAGCGGCGCTTGCCCCTGTTTATGACCGTTGAGCACCGGAATCTGATGGCCGTACTGTTCTATCAATGCCTCTGATGTAACAATATCGATCACTTCAATTTGATAGCGCCCGGGATGATGGGCTAATAGTTGCTGCAACAAGGTTTTTGCCTGTTCACATAAATGGCAACCGTCGGTGGTATAAAAGCTTAGCTTAGTTGTCATCGGGGTCATACGCCAAACTTGGCGCTAGCCAACGTTCAATATAGTCCAACGATTCACCTTTACGCTCGGCATAATCTTCCACTTGATCTTTTTTCAGCTTACCCACATTAAAGTACTGTGCATCCGGGTGCGCAAAATACCAGCCGCTCACCGCGGCCGTTGGGTACATGGCAAAGCTTTCTGTTAACTCGATACCGACGGCTTTCGTTGCGTCTAATAATGAAAATAAAGCGGCTTTCTCAGTATGATCAGGACACGCGGGGTAACCCGGTGCGGGACGAATGCCTTTATATTTTTCACCAATTAAATCTTCGTTAGCGAGTGTTTCCTCGGGTGCATACGCCCAGTATTCTTTTCTGACCCGCTGGTGCAAACACTCCGCGAACGCCTCGGCTAAACGATCCGCCAGGGCTTTTAGCATGATCGATTGGTAGTCATCGTGCTCTGCCTCAAAACGTTTCAGGTGTTCCTCTATACCGAGACCCGAAGTGACCGCAAACGCGCCTAGGTAATCGTTAATGCCCGATTTTTCAGGTGCGACGGTGTCTGACAGGCAGTAATTTTTACGCCCGGGTGGTTTGATATTTTGCTGCCGTAGATGATGCAATACAACGCGTTCTTTCGTGCGCGATTCGTCTTCGTAAAGCACCACGTCATCCACACGACTATTGGCAGGGAAAAAGCCGAACACCGCGCGCGCCGTTAACCACTTCTCGTCGATAATTTTTTGCAACATCTGCTTGGCGTCGTCAAATAAATCGCCTGCTGTCTGGCCGACGACTTCGTCGTCTAAAATTTTCGGGTAACTACCACTCAATTCCCAGGTTTGGAAAAATGGCGACCAATCGATAAACTGGGCAATTTCGTCCAAGGGATAATCGTTAAGCACCTTGGTACCCAAAAAGCTCGGCGTTACAGGCGTATAACTACTCCAATCAATTTGCGCTGCGTTGTTACGCGCGTCGTCTATATTTAGCTGGCGTTTAGTAGATTGCCTGCCTTTGTGTCGCTCACGCACTTCGGCGTACTCTTCGCGAACTTTATGCTGGTAATCATTCGCTGCGTCTTTATCCATTAATTTACTGAGCACACCAACGGCTCTTGAGGCGTCGGTGACGTACACGCTCGCGCCCTTATATTGCGGCTCAATTTTAACCGCAGTATGCGCGCGCGAGGTCGTCGCCCCACCGATCATCAACGGTATTTTAAATTCCTGACGCTGCATCTCTTTCGCCATATGCACCATTTCATCGAGCGATGGCGTTATTAAACCACTCAGGCCGATAACATCGACATTGTGCTCACGCGCCTGCTTAAGAATCGTATCCGCAGCTACCATCACACCGAGGTCTAATACCTCAAAACCATTACACTGCAGCACGACACCGACGATATTTTTACCGATATCGTGCACATCGCCCTTCACGGTTGCCATTAAGACTTTACCGTTACTGGCGATTACATCGCCTTTTTCTTCTTCCATAAACGGCATTAAATACGCCACCGCTTTTTTCATCACGCGCGCTGATTTAACCACCTGCGGCAAGAACATTTTTCCAGCGCCAAACAGGTCGCCCACTACGTTCATACCATCCATCAAAGGGCCCTCAATCACGTGCAGGGGCCTTTCCGCCGCTTGTCGTGCGAGTTCGGTATCTTCATCGATAAATTCGGTAATGCCTTTAACCAGCGAGTGCTCTAAACGCTGATTAACCGGCCAGGAGCGCCATTCCTCGGCTTCTTTTATCGCTTCCTCTGAACCATCATCAAGATACTTAGCCGCCAGTTCCAATAAGTTTTCAGTCGCGCTAATACCCTTTTCTGGCGTACGGTTTAAAATCACATCTTCAACGCACTCACGCAGCTCTTCAGGAATATCATCGTACACGGCCAACTGGCCGGCATTAACGATGCCCATATCCATGCCTGCCTTTACCGCGTGATAGAGAAACACCGCGTGGATCGCTTCGCGAACTTTATCGTTACCGCGAAAAGAAAACGACACGTTTGACACACCACCAGATACCATCGCGTGCGGTAACGTTTGCTTAATAACTTGAGTGGCTTCGATAAAGTCGACCGCATAATTGTTATGTTCGTCGATACCGGTCGCTATAGCAAAAATATTTGGATCAAAAATAATGTCTTCGGCGGGGAAACCAACCCGTTCGGTGAGCACCTTGTAGGCACGCGTACAGATTTCGACTTTGCGCTCGAAGGTATCGGCCTGTCCGCTTTCATCGAACGCCATAACGATAACCGCCGCGCCGTAACGCATAATGGTTTGAGCTTGATCGATGAAGTTTTCTTCACCTTCTTTCAGGCTGATTGAGTTGACGATACCCTTGCCTTGTACGCACTTTAAACCGGCTTCCAGAATATCCCATTTGGACGAGTCGATCATTACTGGCACAACAGAGATATCAGGCTCTGCGGCGATTAAACTCAAAAAGCGAACCATCGCCTCTTTTGACTCCAGCATGCCCTCATCCATGTTGATATCGATGATTTGTGCGCCACTGTCCACTTGTTGACGAGCCACGTCTAATGCCGCTTCGTAGTCTTGCTCTTTGATTAAACGTTTAAAGCGCGCTGAACCGGTGACATTGGTTCGCTCGCCAATATTGACGAACAGGGAGTCTTGCGTAATGGTCATCGGCTCAAGGCCCGACAAACGGCACGCTATTTCTATTTGCGGGATTTCTCTAGCCGCACAATCGTTCACCGCTTCTTTCATCGCGCTGATAAATTCTGGCGTGGTGCCACAACAACCACCAATAATATTTAAGAAACCGCTCTGCGCCCATTCTTTTATGTGCCCGGCCATATCTTCTGGCGTTTCATCATATCCACCAAATTCATTCGGCAAACCAGCATTAGGATGCGCGGACACGTAAGTATCGGCAATACGCGACAATTCTTCGATGTATTGGCGCAATTCTGCCGCGCCTAAAGCACAGTTGAAACCAATACTAAGCGGCTTAATGTGGCGCACAGAATTCCAGAACGCTTCGGTCACCTGTCCAGACAGGGTTCTGCCAGAAGCATCGGTAATCGTGCCAGAAATCATCACCGGATAATGCACCTTGTTTGCGTCAAAGTATTGCGCAATCGCAAACAACGCGGCTTTCGCGTTGAGCGTGTCGAAAATTGTTTCTACCAGAATGATATCGGCGCCGCCTTTCAGCAAAGCCTCTATCGATTCGGTGTACGAAGAAACCAATTCATCAAAGCTGATATTTCTAAACGCGGGATCGTTCACGTCCGGTGAAATACTCGCGGTACGATTAGTTGGACCCAATATTCCCGCGACAAAGCAGGCGCGGCCCGGATACTTTGCCTCAATATCATCGGCCGCCTGGCGGGCGATACGCGCTGATTGCTCGTTAATCTCGTACGATAGATCTTGCATATCGTAGTCGGCCATTGCCACGCGCGTTGAGTTAAACGTGTTCGTCTCAATGATATCAGCGCCCGCTTCAAGGTACGCCAGGTGTATAGCTCGAATAGTCTCCGGCTGGGTCAGGGACAATAAATCATTATTGCCTTTAACGTCGCTCGGCCAGTCGGCAAAGCGTTCGCCGCGATAATCTTTTTCGCTAAAGTCGTATGACTGGATCATCGTTCCCATCGCCCCATCGAGTATTAGAATTTTTTTCTGCAACAGGTCTAAAAGCTGGCTATGTTTTTTCGTCTGAGTCATCGGTCAAAGGTTTATTAAATTTTTTCTAATCGCGTATTTTACGCTTTTAGCCAGCATACTGGCACTTGTTGTTAGCAATTTATTAATCTACCATCGCAACAACGATAATTAATAAGGCCTTTCTTTTGCCGAATTTCTCCAAATACCCTCCAACAAAGCCCATCGTGTTGACAATATCTGGGCACGACCCTACTGGCGGCGCTGGCATTCAGGCGGACATCGAGGTGATACATAGCCTGGGTTGCCATCCGTGTTCCATCATCAGCTGCTTAACCGTACAAGATTCCAGCACCGTACATCGGCTGATGCCTCTAAACGCGGATGACTTAGTTGAACAAGCAAGCGTTTTATTTGAAGACATGCCCATCGTGGCGATTAAAATCGGTCTCACCGGCTCTGTCGCCTGCGTTGACGCCATTGCGCATATTCTGCAACAACAACCAACGATTCCCGTGGTACTCGACCCGGTTCTGGCCAGCGGCGATGGAACCCCACTGGCCAGCTCACAGTTGATTAATGCGATAAAAAACGCGCTGTTGCCATTAACCACCGTGCTAACGCCGAACTCGCTAGAGGCGCGTCAGTTAACCGGATTAGCTATAAATTCACCTATTGATGAAGTCGGACTGGCGTTATTAGACCTGGGGGTTAGCTACGCTTTAATCACCGGTGGCCATGAAACCGGCGCTACTACTATTAGCAATCGCCTCTTTCAGCGTAATATACCGATTGAAGTGTCTAAATGGCCGCGACGAGCCGGCGAATTTCACGGCTCCGGCTGCACGCTTGCCTCGGCGATAGCTGCTTTCATTGCCAAAGGGGAACCGATAACGAACGCTATCGAACAAGCCCAACGCTATACAGACGGGGCAATAAAAGAGGCGTTAAAACTGGGCAAGGGGCAACTTTTTCCAAATCGTTTCAGCGAATGAAAACGCCGCTTCTGAATAAAGGGTTGTACGCCATTACACCCGACATAAGTGATGCTGAGGTATTACTCAAAAAGGTTGAACAAGCGCTGCAAGGTGGCGTGGCGCTGCTGCAGTATCGCGATAAAATCAGCTCTGCTAATGAGAAATTGGACAGAGCAAAGGCTCTGCATTCTCTTTGTTTAAAGTACCGAGTTCCACTGATCATTAACGACGATGCTGAAATGGCGCTGGAGTGCGGGGCTGAAGGCGTGCATCTGGGGCAGTCCGACGGTTCCATACATGAAGCTAGGGAGTTACTGGGTGAAAAAGCTATCATTGGAGCGACTTGTCATCACCAGGTCGAACTCGCTCTAACAGCTGAACAGCAAGGCGCTAATTACGTTGCTTTCGGCCGGTTTTTTAATTCCCAAACTAAACCCGGCGCGCCATTGGCCAGTGTTGAAACATTGATAAAGGCGAAGAGTAACCTATCTATCCCGCTGGTCGCTATCGGCGGCATTAATCACGACAATGCGGGCTCGCTCATCAACGCTGGCGCAGACTATATTGCCGTCGTAGAAAAAATCTTCTTAGCGGACGACGTTACCCTGAATTGCCAGCGTTTTTGTTGTCTATTTTAGTATTAAAGCGGCCACGTCCAAGCTACGTGCAAGGCATTAACGTGTGGTTTAACAGATTCAGTGGCGCCCGGAAAAATAGCAGACGGCCCACTGTATGTTTCTCTAACAAAACGCTCATAACCCACGTGAAGCTCATTACCTGATTTGGTTTTCCAGCTAAGGCCAAGGGTAAACTGCTGAACTGGATTTGGCGTTAACACACTAAAGCTCGTTGCTTCTATGTCATTGTCATGCGCTCTTTGGCCATAAGCATAGCCCGCTCTTAGCGTGAGTTTTGGCGAAGCAAAGTAGGTCAGTCCCAATCTATAATTCGTTTGGTTGCGATTCCATCCAAACGCGCTACCAGAGGCGCTACCAATCCCCGGTTCGCCTGCCGGTAGTGAATTTAGCACGCTATTACCGAGTGCTTTTACTTCATCAAATTCAATACGCTGCACATCCAGTGCAATGATCCAGTCATCATTGGGCCTTACTGCCGCGCCGATGCTGTAATTGGCGGGTACATCAAAACTGCCTTCTGCCCATAAGCCTTTATATTTATCAAACTCTTGCATATAGATTTTTGAGGCATACGCCGCGCCTAACGATAACCAGGGCGTTATTTCGCCGTACCAGCCCACGCGAACACCTGCTCCTAGAGCAACGTCATGGCCATTATTAGTGAATTTAGTTGGGTATTTAGATAACGGTGCTAAACCTTGTAAACCAAATGCTTCAAAACGCTGTATTGCAAATAAGGGTGACACACCAATACTATGGCCCGGGGCCACTTTCCACGCGATGGTCGGCGCGATAATGAGCTGGGCTAAATCAAACCCCGCCGCACCACAACCTAAGAAAAAATTACCGGGTTTTGTGCCGCACTCAGCCGGATTTCCATTGCTTCCCGGAATGCCCGTTGTTCCCGCGTATTCACTATTCAAACCACCATTCGCATACGCGGTAACGCCGACGGTCACATCGCTATTGAGCTGATGCGCGTAGGCAAAATCTGGAATAATAAAAAAAGAATTTCTACTATCGTCGGCAAAATTGTATGCGGCGCCAGGTCCGGTGGCTCCCTTTCTTTCTACTGTTCTATTTGGGTTAAAAAACTCTGCACCAATTTCAACTTGATTGCCCGCAGCGGTTAACTTTCCGGGGTTTGAGGCGCCGGCATAAGCGTCCTCAGCCACCGCCGTTACAGCCCCAGCTGTCTGCTTGGCCACGTGACCATAACCAATAGAGAAATAGCCACCGCCTGCTAAAGCATTATTTGATAGCACAAGCGTTAAAAAAATAACGCAGACTGATAACTGTCGTGAAAAATCGTGTAGTGAACGCATAAAATATCCTAAATAGTCATTATTATTTGCAGACTATCCTAACAGAAAAGCAAACAGCGACCTATCACTGCATAGATCAGGTACTTACCACTAAAAACTTATTCTTCAATTAAATAGCTATCGCTTAAGGTCTTAAATTTAAAGCAAAAAAAACCGGAGCCCTAACGACTCCGGTTATCCTTAAAAATTGAGGCCTGTTAATGAGATAGACGCATAATTGCTTTAAGCGTTGTTCCTTTTTCTGAATCAGCCGCCGCTTCATTGATTTGATCAAGATCATAGAACTTAACCAATTTATCAAACGGAAATTTGCCCTGTTGATAAAGGCTAATCAACCTTGGAATAAAGATATCAGAATTGGATTCACCTTCCACGATACCGCGCAATTTACGATTAAATAGCAAGTGGTTAATATCTAGCGGAATAGTCGTACCCATTGCTGGCGCACCAATAATACCAATTTCACCGCCGACACAAGATGACATAATAGCCTGACTTAAAACCGGCGCGACACCACTGGTTTCAAGAACGTAAGCGATACCCAAGCCACCAGTTATTTTTTGGATTTCTTCAACCGGATCAACTTCTGCGGCATTAATGGTATGCGTTGCACCTAGTTCTTTAGCCAACTCTAAACGGTTTTCTTTAACATCAATTGAAATGATCGTCGTACAGTTTGCCACCGCCGCACCCATAACAGCTGAAAGACCGACCGCGCCCGCACCATAAATTGCAATCGCACTACCCGCTGGTGGGTTAAGCGCATTGAGTACTGAACCCGCGCCTGTTTGTACGCCACAACCTAATGGGCCAAGCAATTCAAGTGGTGCTGTTTTATCAACTTTAATCGTGTTGCGTTCATAAGCCAGTGCGTGAGTAGCAAACGAAGATTGCCCAAAGAAACTACAGCCAACTTCATCACCCGCCTGGTCGTGAATAGTACAGCTACCATCAACCGCACGCCCCATAAAATTAGGAACAAAAGAATTAGCACAACTGGTTGGGTCACCACTGATACAGGCATCGCATTTTCCGCAGGTATAGAAGGTTAAAACCACGTGATCACCTGGCACCACTTTAGTCACATTGGCGCCCACTTTTTCTACCACACCTGAACCCTCATGACCGAATACCATAGGGAGAGGAACCGGGTAATTTTGGTCGCGACAGGTAAGGTCAGTATGGCATAAGCCAGCACCAACGATTTTAACTAAAACCTGATCAGCAGATGGTTCTGCCAATTCCATGGTTTCAATTTTGAAATCACCTTTACCTTCCCGAACTACCGCTGCTTCAATCTTCATACGCTCACTCCTAAGTTACTTTTATATTATAAAAACAGGGCCTCTATATAACCCTGTACTGAGCCATATAAAAGCATCATCTTTTTCTATCGTCAAACTAAAATTTGATTAATGGAGACAAATATCATTTCAAACCGGCGACCCCCTGTTTCACACCCTCACAAAAAAGCCCAGGCTTTCACCTGGGCTTTTTTATCGAACCTTTAAATCAGCGCTGCTTATTTACCATTCATAGCTAGCCGTTAGGTATAGGTTTCGGCCTTGCCCCGGCACTTTGTCGCCTATGGCAATATCCGATCCCATTGCTCTATTAGTACCAGAGACATGATCTTCATAATCTTTATCCAAGATATTTTCAATACCTAAGCCAACATTAAAGCCTGGCGCCGGTTGAATTTCACCACGTAGATGAAGCAAACCATAACCCGCTGATTTCTGCTCGTCGTTATAGTCAGCCACATCGTTTTGCGCTGCGTATGCCTCAAGTTCCGTTGCAACAGACCAACTGTCTTGTGCATACGTTAATTGAGTACGCGCATTAAATGGCGCTATACGATAAAGGTTGTCGCCACTATCACGACGTTTGCCACGAACATAGCTAACCGTTCCATCTAAATTCCAGTTAGAACTCATTTCATAGCCCCACTCTACATCCATACCGTAAAGTTCAACATCGACATTGGCGAACTGCAATACTTTCGGATTACCGCTCATCATGTTTGCAACCATATTCGCTGGCGTACCTGTAATTTCTTCACCTTGAATATAGTCATTTATTCTATGGTAGAAAGCACGAGGCGCCACGTAATAGCCATTTGATGCGTATTCTAAACCGGCTTCAAATTGATACGCTGTTTCTGAGTCTAAATCCACATCACCGACATAAACATGACCGTCAGCTAAACCCGCTGTTGATTCTAAAGGAAGCCATAAGTAACGTTCTTGATAAGACGCTGAACGTGTTTTACGCGCAAAACCAATTTCTGCCGTTAATTCGTTAGACAGTGTTTGTCTTAAAATGGCGTCAAAATCCCAGTTATGGTCTGTTTGTGAGCGATCAGAGGCGTTGAATGCCTGAGCTAGGCCAGCCACCATTCCAGTCATACTACTACCCACGTCACCCGCATCCATTTCAACTTGTGTATAACGCACACCCATTTCAAGTTCTAAACCTTCAGCTATGTCACCTTTCCATTCAGAAAAAGCACTGTAACGGTCTCGTTCAACTCCGTTAAAGTTATCTATATAGAACATGCCGTTGGTTGGAGTTGGATCAGTAATCTGCGCATCGTGGTTATATTGTTCAGCATCCAAACCGTAACTCATTGACCCGTTATACATCGGTAAATGATAAACCGCAGAGAAACCACCGCCATCTACTGTACTTAGGCTGTCACGATACTTATCCATCATCATGCCATTATCACGACTTGAATAATTGTCCATCAAATGACGCATATCCTGATAAAAGAAGCTTGTTTCTAACTTTCTACCTTCACCAAAGTCTACTGAGTAATCTGTAGTAACAATACCACCTCGTGCATACACGATGTCCATAGGCAGTGCAGGTGTTCCTGAACTCCCCGTATCAGTATTTGTATAATCAAAGCCGAACTCATGCCCAGCTTGTTTAAAGCCGTAACCTACTGAATAAGTTTCGCGGTTGTACTCACTAGGTGATACTGACTGACTTCCATCGAATTCGTAATCATTGCCGTCTTCATAACTGCCTTTTAAATGGAATCGATGCTTATTATTAGAGTATTCATTACTCATGCCGGACACCACACCATCATCCACTTCACTAAAACCTATAGAAGCTGCACCATGGTATTCAAACTCATCACCATCGGTAAAATGACTCCTACGCGCCTCTACTTCCATCGTTCCACCCATAGTCTCCATACCACTACTAACAGGTGCTATACCACGGTAAACGGTTAAGTTTTCAGTTAAAACGGCTGATAAATGGCTAAGCGATGGATCCATGCCATTAGGGCATGTTTCCTTTATGGCTGCGCCATCAACAGTTACATTGACTCTACTGCTAAATAAACCACGGTAAGAGGCTATACCCGTTAACGGGCCATTACGGTTAACGTTGGCACCGGGAATACGTTTTAATAATGACGCGGTGTCTTTTAACGCAGATGAATCGGGAGCGATACCAAATGCGCCTGGACGCATTTTGCTGCCTTCAACAATAATCGTTTGATTGCTATAGTCTGCCGCATTCGCTGATGCAGCAACGATGGCTGCCGATAATAAACTTAATTTAAACTGTTTCATGATTTTCTTATGTTTTGCTTTTTACAACAAAATATATTCTACCGATGAAGTTCTTTCTTGGGATGTGACAAATTGTCGCACCCCAGAAATTCCAAATAAATAAGCGAATAAAAAAGATGGCGATTAGTTATTGTTTGGTCCTGATGATATAAAGTCATTTAATCAACATAAAAGGGATTTTTATGATTAAACATCTAGTACGCATAGCTTTAATAACATTACTTGTTACATCAACGATCTCGTCAGCCGGTTTCCGTTGCGAAACCGGCAAACTAGTGGATGAAGGTGATACTAAGTCGGAAATTAAACTTATCTGTGGGCGGCCCATGGATGCCAGTTATGAAGGCGTCATAAAACATCGTGGAAAATTTGTTTATGTGGATCGATGGATCGATGGTGCCGATATTGGAAAGTTTTATAGGATTCTAGAGTTTCATGATGGCGTTCTAGTAAATATTGAAACAGGTCCTCGCGTTCAATAATTCACATCCCTTTTTTCAAAAAGGGACCGCACCTAATGACAACTGACAAATAAGACCAAGGGGAAGATCAAGATAATTTTTGGAATGTAGTAAATTGCCGCATTCTCAAGACTAAAATACTTCGCTAAGCTACCTGCAACTCTTAAAGCAGCTCCAAGTACTATCTTGATCTTTTGATTTAGGTTTCACCCTAAAGGGCGAGTCACTCTTTTGTCTTTAGCAACATAGCTGAGCCAAACAGTTGTATCGTTTGTGCGATAACTTGTGCCCTCGGGTGCAAAAGAGTAACCAGAAAAATGCCACCCACTACCTCACCTAAAGGCGCCCTCAGAATAGATAATTGTTCCAACCGTTGCGGAACTCGCCCGTAAAAGCTTCGCGCTCAAACAGCCACAACGGAAAGCCTTGTAAAAAGTATCTATTCTTCGGTGAGGTAAAAGGGAATTAAGATCAAAAGCTTTTAAGCAGTTCAAGGCTCGTAAAAACTCCCTTTATCGCGTTAACAATTAGTTTTTTTTCGGAATAGAGAGTGCGTTGTTTTAAAGCTGAATTGAAGTGGCTGTATCGCTTCAATGAAACTTATGCCCTGTGGGTAGAGCGTAGCGAGTTTAGCGCGAACCCGAAAAATGACTGATTGTTGCGATCAGGGTTCCCTTTTCTTTGGTTCGTCGCTTTTAGTCGAATAGGCGGATGTCTTTTATCCGCATTTATGAGACTTATACCTTTAGGTGATGGGAAAGCAAAAGAAATGATCGCCCTCGCGGCAGCGAATACTACTTCAACTATAAGTATCAAGTTGGCTGAACACTTGATTTATTAGGCCCTAGAGTACTCCAGTAAAGAATATATATGACAGCATAAGAATCGCAACAAACATCCTGAGAAAAATATAACTTAGCTCATAAAATACTGTTACTGATACGTAAATCAATCCAAACACCTCTGCAAAAACGATGAAAAACACTTTCCCATGATTAGTATCAATATAGTCATTGATATAGCCCTGCCAATAATATCCGGCAAACGCACAGGCAACTGACATGACAAAAAATCTTAATAAAAAGCCTTTATAACTAAATTCCTTTTTCAAAGGGTTTCCAAGAAAAGGGTCCATGTATTTTCTTGTATTCATTTTTTAGGCATAAATACGCTTCTTACCAATCAGTCTATTTGACAACTGCTTTAACGAGAAAAGCTCGTAAATAAAATCAAAGAGTCACCCAGCCTTGTTCTAAAAAACATAACGCCCTCTTATACATCAAAGGACATTGTCTATATTTTAAGAACGCTTCCTAGCCGCAATACGCATCCGCAAAGCATTCAATTTAATAAACCCCTCAGCGTCTTTTTGGTTATACGCACCACCATCATCTTCAAAGGTAGCGATATTCTCATCAAACAGGCTGTCCGTTAATGACTCTCGACCAACGACAATAACGTTCCCTTTGTACAGCTTTAAGCGAATACGTCCATTCACCGTTACTTGCGACGCATTGATCATCGTTTGTAACATTTCACGCTCTGGACTCCACCAGTAACCGTTATAAATAAGGCTGGCGTAACGCGGCATAAGCTCGTCTTTCAAGTGCGCGACTTCCCGATCAAGGGTCATGGATTCTATCGCGCGATGCGCTTTTAGCATGATGGTGCCGCCTGGTGTTTCATAACAGCCTCGCGCCTTCATACCAACGTAACGGTTTTCCACGATATCGGCACGGCCAATACCGTTAGCGCCACCTACTTTGTTCAGCTCGGCTAACACAGTTGCTGGCGACATCGCCTGGCCGTTTATGGCGGTAATATCGCCGGCTTTATATTCAAGTTCAATGTATGTTGCCGTTTCTGGCGCTGCTTCGGGTGATACGGACCAACGCCACATATCTTCTTCAGGCTCGTTCCAGGGGTCTTCCAAAATATCGCCTTCATATGAGATATGCAGTAAATTCGCGTCCATTGAATACGGTGATTTTGTACCGCGCTTCATTTCAACCGCGATACCCGCTTTTTCGGCGTAAGCCAACAGCGAATCGCGCGAGGTTAAATCCCATTCACGCCACGGCGCGATGATTTTCACATCCGGTTTTAACGCATAAGCGCCGAGTTCGAAACGTACTTGATCGTTACCCTTGCCCGTCGCGCCATGCGAAATGGCATCGGCGCCAGTTTCATTGGCGATTTCGATGAGTCGTTTTGAGATCAGGGGACGAGCGATGGACGTGCCTAATAGGTATTCGCCCTCATAAATAGTATTGGCGCGAAACATGGGAAACACGAAATCACGGACGAATTCTTCTTTAAGGTCATCGATATATATTTCTTTGATGCCATAGGATGCGGCTTTAGCGCGAGCCGGTTCGACCTCTTCGCCCTGGCCCAGATCAGCGGTGAAGGTAACGACTTCGCATTCGTAAACGTCTTCTAGCCATTTTAAAATAACCGAGGTATCTAAACCGCCTGAATAGGCAAGAACTACTTTATTAACTGCTTGTTTTGACATAGTGAGTGGCTCGCGTCTTAAAAATGATAATGCGAGAATTATACCCGATTGAGAACCGCTTGCGCCCGCCCTAGAGGGTATAACTTTGTTAATGCCGTTTAATTCAGCGCTACCCTGTAATTGAAATATCCACTCGTCTATTCAATTGTCGACCGCCAGGGTACCTATTTGTTGTTGCAGGTTTGCTTTCACCATAAGCCTTGCTAACAATCCTGTCTGCTTTAACGCCTTTCGAGAGTAAATATTTTTTAATCACGTCCACGCGTTTTTTTGACATTAATAAATTGATCTGGCGCGGGCCTTTGCTGTCGGAGTGACCCTCTAACACCAGTTTGGCATCAGGTTTCTGTTGCCGTATATATTCCAGCATATAGTTCAGCTTTGCCTGATCTCGTTCGTTTAAACTCAACGAACCCGAGTTGAAATAAATGTGTCTGAACGGCTCTGCTCCAGCTATTTTCAAACGAACACTGCCTTCTCGTTCGTCCAGGGCTTCAGGGTCTGATAACGCTACCACCTGCTTTTCGGGCATTCCGCTCTCAATTAAAAATTCACGAACTTTACTTACCCGCTTATCGTGCATCCGTCGCCCATCTTTAACCGAAAATCCATCAGTACCATCTATTAAATCAATTCTTTCAGTTTCGCCTGCTTCTTTCACATACGTTACAGCTTTAGTTAATAAGCGCCTATTTTTATGCGTAATATCGCTACTTAAGTTATTAAACAATGACAATTGATGATTAACATCGTTTCTACTAAACGGTAATAAGCTTTGTCGGCAAGATTCAAACTGCCCTAAAGCGCCGAGAAAATTTACCGATGAAATTACCACGCTAACGGGCGTATTGCCCTGTTTCGCCTGATAACTGAATTGCGGGAAGCGACCATTGGATAACTCTTGTAGCATCCGCTCGGACAGGTCGCTATTAACCACAAGCTGCTGCGCAGACGCTTTAACCGAAGCCAGTTTAGTAGGTGACGCGTCGTGCATCCACACGGGCGGCACAGCAGCCAGCATCGCGGTTTGAATTGGCGGCACATAGGACTCGGCGCTAAGAGTAAAATTTACTCGCTCACCTGATTTTTGCTCGAAAATACCCTTGCCGTACTGCGGCACTGTATGGCTCAAACGACAGACCACTCGGTTCCCCGTAAACTGCCATTGAGAATCGGTCACCGACGCCTGATATTGTTGCGAATTCGCCTGGGCCGCGGACGCAGTCAGAATTATCGCAAAAAGAATCGTGTTAATTAGCTTCATACCAGTGGTATCGGCCAATTACGGCAGAACTTTACTGTTTTTTAAGCACTTAAAAACTTATCCAGGCATGCCATAAAATCAATGGGGGACTCGATATGCGGCCAGTGCCCCGTATTCGCTATCGTTTGCCATTCGGTCTCTGGAAATCGTTCGTCGATCAACGCCTTATACCGAGGAGCTAAATAGGTAGAATTAGCCCCTTTAATAAACAAACTGGCTTTGTTAAAAGTGCTATACAGCTGCTGATCAGGAAAGCCCATAATCGTATCCATATTGGCTTCAATACTCGCTAAATTTACTCGCCACTGATAACCGCCCGAGGCGTTATTGATCAAATTCTGTAACAAAAATTGGCGCAAACTCACGCTGTTAATTTTTTCTGCCAAATAGCTATCGGCTTCTTTTCTAGATTTAATACTATCCAGCGGTACGTGAGAAAACCCGAGTAAAACCTCGTCGAAGTTATGCGTATACCTGACCGGCGCAATATCGACGACAATGAGTTTACTCAATTTATCCGGCTCAGATAGCGCCAACTGCATGGCGACCTTACCTCCCAGGCTATGCCCTAAAACGATGGGGTTTTGCAGCTTATGTTGGTCGATAAATTCGATAACGTCCGCCGACATAGCGGGGTAGTCCATTACCTCATCGTGCGGAGAAGAGCCATGATTGCGCAAATCGAGTGCGTAGACCGTGTACCGATCGGACAACTGCCTGGCGATACTCTGCCAATTACGCGCACTGCCAAATAAACCGTGTAATATTATTAGCGGCGGTAGGCCTTCAGCCGTTTGAGAGAAATTTAACCGCATCTACAAACCAAGCATCGACTCCTTCAATGATTTTTGTGCTGGATCTTCCGATAACCAGATGCCAAATAGTGCTTTTTTAAACGCCAATGATTCTATCGTTTCTTTAATAATACTATTTTTTTTAATGATCACACCCATACGTGGCTGGTGTATAAACTCAAAGACGTCACCTTCAATAATTTCTTCATTGAAGGCCGATAAAAACCTGTCTACCTGCGGTTTTATTGCAAACATATCGCCTTTGGTAGATTTTTCAAAACCTTCGAGCGTGGCAGCACGCATTTTTTCAGACGTAATCATTGAGGAAGTAATATCCAGTCGAATAGCCATTAGCTCGTCTGCTTGAATGATGGCCGCAGCGTCCTCACTGTTTTTTTGCAAATACAAGGTCCCCACGTATAAGTCAAAAAACCATTTACTTCGAGTACCCGCACCGTTTAGCAGCAACTCATTATTCTCAAACTGTATTTTATCCGACAGCGTTATACCTCCAATTTGCAAAGCATAAGACGGTAA
>JASJGO010000014.1:0-3596 GCA_033791505.1 Cycloclasticus sp. | reverse complement strand
TATTTCTGATTTCTGTGCTGGTTAGTATAATGAAACTTATCACTTCAGCAGACATCGGGCTCGGACTCTCCTTCTATGCATTCGCATTATTTGGTGTTTTTTTAACTGCTACTATCGTGGTGATGGATATACACCAAATATGGGACTGGCTACTAACACCCGAATATCCAAATACCGGTTTCCAGGGTGGTGCCCTGGACCAACAATTGACTGCTTGCCATGTATGTTATTGCAACGTGCCATTGAGCCAGTCTTATTGTCAGCGTTGCGGTAGTGCCGTTTCGGCGAGAAAACCATACAGTATTCAGCGAACATGGGCTTTTCTATTTGTCGCCATGTTATTATATGTGCCCGCCAATATACTTCCCATTATGCAAACTCGGCTATTCGGCAAAGATGAGCTCAACACTATTCTTGGCGGCATCCAGGTACTATGGAGTAATGGTTCTTACCCTGTTGCAGTCATCATATTTATCGCCAGCATCATGGTACCCATCGCTAAAATGTTCGCGCTGAGCTGGCTAAATTTTTCGGTAATGTTTCATAACCCTGAACGATTACAGGAGAAAACATTGCTTTATCGCATTACCGAGTTTGTCGGTCGATGGTCGATGCTGGACGTATTCGTGGTGGCAATATTGACCAGCCTGATTCACCAGGGAAAAATTTTGGCCGTATACCCGGGACCTGCCATTGTTGCTTTCGCGGGCGTAGTTATTTTTACACTGCTTGCCGCAAAGAATTTCGACCCCCGTTTATTATGGGACCAGAGCAACCATGAAAACCATTAATAATCGTGCCGACAATAACCCGCCTGACAACGCCGAAACCCGTCCCTTAGGTACTATCTCGAAAATTTGGCTATTACCGATTGTAGCGCTACTGATTGGTAGCTGGATGCTATATTTCAACTGGAGCACTCGCGGGCAGTTAGTCAGCATTGAATTCGAAAATGCATCAGGCCTGGAAGCTGGCGTGACAAAAATTAAAACCCGCAGTGTGGACATTGGTGTGGTGAACTCAATTAAGCTGAGCGAAAATTCCAATGGTGTCATCGTTACGGCAAGACTGGCCCAAACGGCCAGCAAGCTGTTACGTAAGGATAGCCGATTCTGGATTGTTTCACCAAAAATTGATAAGACAGGTATTTCTGGCCTGCCGACTTTATTGTCCGGGTCCTATATTAAGCTGGCCCCCGGCGTCGAAGAAGAAACCTCAGACAGTTTTATTGGTCTTGAAGGTGCGCCCGTTACACCAGCGGGTGCGCCCGGTCTGCACATTACTTTAAACAGCCATAAAACATTTGCCTTCGCTGCTGGCGACCCCATTTTCTATCGAGACCTGAGTGTCGGCTCAATTGAAAGCATTTATTTTAATTTTGAAGAACGCATCGTTTATTACAATGCCTTCATTAAAAAACCGTACCACGAACTCATTACCACTAATACACAATTCTGGCGTCTTTCCGGTTTACAGTTTGATCTATCCGCCGATGGTATCAGTGCACGTGTGGGTTCCATTGAGTCATTGATTCGAGGAGGCTTAGCTTTTGATGTGCCCGACAATTCACCCCCGGGTGAACAAATAAATCAGCGTGCTTATTTCACCATCTACGCTGATCAAAAGTTGGCCTTTCAACCACACTATCAACACTCAACAAAAATGGTGCTGATGATTCAAGACAGTGTGCGTGGCTTAATCGTTGGTGCACCCGTCGAATTTAAAGGTGTACCTATTGGCCGTGTACTTCAAATTAACCTTGCGCATTCAGAACCAGACAATCTCCTGGATGCTTCATCTACAGTGCCGGTATTAATCGCGATTGATCCCGGCCGATTAGGTTTAGATGATACTGCGCTCAGTGTGGAACAAGTTAAAAATGACCTTAAAGGCTGGATAAAAGAAGGCCTTAAAGCCAGCCTGAAATCGGGCAACCTACTGACAGGCAGCCAGTTGATTGAGCTTAAGTATCAACTTAAACAAGGCCAGGCAGAACCGGAAATTACCGATGTGGCTTACTTTGATCAATGGCAGGTCATTCCCTATGTCCCTGACAGTTTCTCACAGCTAGGCAATCAGGCCAGTGAATTCCTCGCAAACCTGAATCAAATTCCCTGGCAGAAACTCTCCGCAAACACCAACAATTTACTTGTTGAAGCTGCCGATATGTCAAACAAGCTCAGCCTTACTAGCCAGTCACTACAAACGCTTTTAGTTTCAGCATCAAAAAACCAGCTGCCCGAGAACTTTAATAAAGCACTCATCCAGTTAGACCAGTTGGCCAAAAGCTTTTCACAGGGTTCACGTTCTTATGAAGATATTAACGATACACTGGATTCCATGAACCTGTTAATGAAAGAACTTACCCCTTTCATTCAGCAGTTAAGGGACAAACCTAATAGTTTAATATTTGGCGGTTCACAAGACGAAGACATAACGCCACAAAAATGGCCATCAAACGAGGACGATTAAGATGTGGCTAAAGTCGACTAGCGTGTTTCTGTTTATTGGGGCAATCAGCTTAAGTGTAATTAGTTTAGTTGGCTGCTCTGGCGCGCCAACGAAAACCTCATACTATGTACTAGATTCTGCACAAGCTCAGGCGACTGAAAATCAGCCAAAACTAAACCGTCCATTAGTGATTATAAAATCCATTTACCTGGCCGATTTTCTTAAACAAACCGGTTTAATAATGCAGATCAATCAGCACCAGTTACAGCCTGCACGTTCTCATCTTTGGGCAGAAAGCCTGGATAAAGGTATTAAAAAATCCCTGCTACAGGACCTGAAGTTTGCTAACCTTGATTATACGGTTAGCGCTGATTATCGATGGCTTGCTGAACAGGCTCGTTATGAGGTTCAGATAAATATTGATCAATTCCACGTAACAGATCACTCCAATGTTGTCATGAGCGGCAGCTACTGGATTATTGATGCGCAAACAAAAAAAGTCCTGGTAAACGGAGATTTTAGTTATCAAGGTGAACTTAAGGAAGATGGATATGAACATGCCGTCTCGAGACTACGCGACCTGATCCGTCAGCTTAGCCAACAAATTGGCGAGTCATTAAAATTGCTCAGCCATAACAATGAGACGAATCTAGTAGAACATGAATATTTAACGTTTGTTAGTTAACAACAGTAATTAAAGCAGTATCATTCAATCCATAAATAATAAAAATGAGTGTATGATAAAGCGACTTATTTAACGGTTTTTCAAACAACTTACATGATGGATATTGTAAATAAAAAACAAGACAAACAACAGTCAAAAGAAATGATTGATGCGGCCCAGGCAGAGGAAATGGTACGTAGCAATATTGGCTGGATGATTGCTGTCGCACAGCGACTACTGACTGACCGTGCATTGGCGGAAGATGCTGTTCAAGAGGCGTTTGTAGCAGCCTTTCGCAATTACGACAAATTCGAAAAGCGTTCCAGCCTGAAAACATGGTTACACCGTATTACAGTTAATGCGGCGCTAATGAAATTGCGTAAAATAAAACGCCTAAATGAGCAAACTATTGATGACTTATTGCCTGAGTTCGATCAATATGAGTGTCGAATTGAAACACTCTGGGGCAATTTAACCAGCA
>JASJGO010000013.1:0-15097 GCA_033791505.1 Cycloclasticus sp. | reverse complement strand
TCCTCGTCTTTCGTCTCACGGTTTAGTCCACGGCTTAAATCACACCAGGGGGTACCCGCGAGTAACGCTTTTTGTGCTCGCTCGGCAATACTCGCGTCATCCGCCAATAGAAATGCCGCAGGGCCTAAGGCGCCTTCACTTTGTCTGAGTAATTTAAAATCTAGCTCCGGAGCGCCCTCTAAGAACATCGGCGTACTCCACTGCACGGCCGACCTGGTTCCCGTTGGTTGAAAAATGACGATATTCATTTCACCCAAAAATAAATTGGGGAAAATGCACGCGTGTGGTGGGCCGTCAAATAATATTTGATCGGCTTTTTCCTGACCATACGCTGCACGCATGCTGTCCACGTAGGTTTTTGATTTTTCCAGCGTAGAACCCAGCCAATCAAGGGGGTTGACGTAGCCGGCTGAAAAATCAATTTCAGTATGACCATTACCCCAGTCTTTGATAACCCCTTTGACGGTATCTTCAGCGCCTACAAATTCGCCATATTGAGAATCAATCGCCATAACAAAAGACTTGTGTACATAATTTACGTGGTAACCATCGGTATCGTTTTCCGGCAACATCTTCCAGTTTGCATCAAAACGCTGACGAATCCAGCCGGCTTTTAGGTCAACTTTACCTTCCGGCGACATTTCACAAGAACGGTCGATGAGTTGTTTGCCATTACCCAGATACTCGTCAAAACTAACGGTCGGCTCTTTAAAACAGCCAAATATAAAACCGCGATAGCTTTCCACAGTCAGGCTTTGCATATTCAGCGAGTCTAATGGTTTATCAAAACCGCCAGGGTACGCTACATCCAATAAATCGCCGTTTAAGCCGAATACCCAACCGTGATAAGGGCAAGTGAAATTACGTTTATTACCTTTCGATTCATTGCACAGCATATTGCCGCGGTGCATACAGCGGTTCACCAACACCTTGATTTCATTTTTTTTACCACGAACCATGATGACAGAAGAGCGGCCAATTTCGCGGGTAATATAGTCACCTGCTTTTTTTATTTCACTATCGTGACCGATAAAAACCCAACTGCTGTAAAAAAGTTTCTCAAGTTCATCTTCATAAATTTCATCCGATGTATACACAGAACCATGAATTTTATCGGCCTGAATTAACTCGTTATAATCAATTTTCGCGCTCATTCTTACTCCTAATATTTTGCAATTACCCTAGCATAGTTGGCTTTCAGGACAATTGATTTAACTCATAAATGCTTTAACTATATCCAGCGCCGAACGCTTTTGCGATAACGGCTATAGCTATCCCCAAAGAGGCTGAGTAACGCCCTTTCTTCGGGTTTAATTTGAAACTGGTTGATATAACTGACATAAAAAATTAAACAGACCAGGTTAAGCGGTGAACCTAACCAAATTAACCAGGCCGTTAGAAACATAAAGTTACCCAGATACATCGGGTTTCGTGTGTATTGGTAAATGCCCGCACTGACCAAACTCGTTGCATTGTTAGGCCTTAATGGATTAACCGTTGTTTTCAACCGCCTAAACTGCCAGATGGCAAGAAAATCCACCCCTAATCCTAAGCCGACCCAAAAAGCACAAATGGCCAGCTTGTACTGGAAATTGACAACCGGCATTTCAATATAATGACTCAACAACCACATTAAGCCCACCGCAATTAAAGCAACGACTGGCGGCAGAATTTTTAACTCCAGGAATGAAAACATTGAAGTCTATTTTATATCTGCAATGACGGCCCTGTCTCTAAACCTTTCAGGTAGCGTATTTGGCAAGGCATAAGGGATAATATCGGCTTTATCGTAAAACTCTTCGATAATCGGGTGCATTAATTTTCGCCACGCCGACGGCACCATCGTGACAAACAAAATATTCAGATAACCGTACGGCAACCGTGGCGCATTTTCCATCACCCTCAACACCTGATAGGGCCGACCGACATTAGCGTGGTGGTCAGAGTGCCGATCAATTTGGCACATAAAAAAACTACTGATAATCATGCTGTCATCCCAGGCGTGTTCTGGACGAATTTTTTCGTAACTACCATCCGCTAGCTGTTTTCTCATCAAACCATAGTGTTCAGCAAAGTCTGCCGTCGCGAGTAGCATTCTTGGGAAAATATACTGCATGATAAATAAAGGTATCGAAATCCAGCCAAACAGATAAGCCAATAAAGCGAACCAAGCCACCTGAGCCAGCGTTATCTTAATCATCTTGTTGTTTAAATTTAGCCAACTTAAACCCTTACGCGCCAGGCGTTTTGCCTCTACCTGCCAGGCGCAAATTGATTTGTTAATCGTACTGCGTAGCGCAAAGCGCCAAAAATTTTCACCGTAAGGGGCGGTTGCGTGGTCTTCGGGTGTGGCAACCGTTAAATGATGATGAAAATTATGATAGACATAAAAGTCTGCCATGCTTATCGGCGTTAACAAGGCCTGCCCCATAAACCGATCGAACTGATTACCGTGATGACAAAGCTCGTGCCCCGGCGTAGCGCCAAAACCCGTTACTAATACCAGTGATAGCGTTAAACCAATTATTTCAAGCAAGCCTAATGGCTGATAGACCACCCCAATCGATGTGAACATTTCAAGGGGAGTATTGCTGATTAATGAATAGCAAAATAAGGTCATTAAAAACTGTACCGGTATATAGAGCCACAACATAAACCGATAAAAATTGCTGGCTTCTAGTTTCGCCTCCATTTCAGCGGGGGCATTAACCGGGTCATCGCCAACAATCGGGTCGAGTACGATACAAACCAGTAACACAATAACCGTCAGCCAATACCAGAGCCCACCGCCAGCAAGGTAGGCGAGTACGGGTGTTGATGCAAAAATGAGCAACGGCAAGGTGGTATATTTGGTAACGATACTAATATTTCGTTTAAGCTTCTGATGTTGAGTCATAATCCGGTATTCCGATTTAATGGGTGTATATTCAATTTTCCTTATAATACTATATGATATGCAAATCGACCACTTGTTAAAATTCATCTGCCGAGAAAAAACCTATGATTACATCTGACATTAAAACGGGTTCTTACAGTACCTTCTTAAATGAAACTGGCATCGAAAATACTGATGCCATCTTACTGCTTCATGGCTCCGGACCCGGTGCCAACGCGATGTCCAATTGGCATCTCGCACTACCTTTTCTAAGCGAGTTTTATCATTGCCTGGCACCCGATATCGCTGGCTTCGGCCAAAGCCAACACGACGCCCCCCCTCGCGGCACCGCCAAATGGATAGATATCTGGGTGCAACAACAAATTGACTTACTGGATGCAAAGGGTCTGGATAAAGTGCACCTCGTCGGTAATTCAATGGGTGGCGGCGTCAGCTTGCACCTGCTTGACAGGCACCCCGACAGGTTTAATAAAACCTTGTTAATGGGCCCCGTTGGCGCGCCGTTTGAACCCACAGACGGCCTGACAAAAGGCTGGGAGTTTTATAAAAATGCGTCTGAAGAAGCGCTATTGGCGCTTATTCAAAAGTTTTTGTTTAATCCCGCTCTGCTCGGGGACGACGTGCAAAAAATTGCCGCTGAGCGCTTCAAAAATGTAATGCAAGATAACGTTCGCCTACAGTTTGAAGCGATGTTTTGCGAGGGGACAAAAGCCGGTATCGACGCCTTTGTACTATCAGATCAACAACTGGCTAATATTGAACATCCAATGCTCATTACCCACGCGCGCGAAGATTATTTCATTCCGCTAAATAATGCATACCATTTAGCTGAACGAATTCCTAATGCTCAGCTGCACGTTTTTCACCATTGCGGCCACTGGATTCAAATCGAGCAAAAGGCCGCCTTTAATAATTTAATGAAACTATTTTTTGATGGCGCCCTGGACTAAAAACTGATCCACCACTCCCTTAGCGTTGGCTTATAATATCGCCATGAACCCACTGCAACTCTACAAATGCTTAGCCGATCAAACTCGGTTAACTTGCCTTATGTTGATACAACAAGAGGGCGAGCTGTGCGTATGTGAGTTAATGGAGGCGATACAAGAAAGCCAGCCGAAAATATCACGTCACTTGGCCCAACTCAAAAAACACCAACTTCTCAGTGATCGTCGCCAGGGACAGTGGGTGTTTTATCGACTCAGCCCGAACTTACCCGCCTGGACGCTAGAAATTTTAAAAACCAGCGCTGCGCCCAGCAAAACCATCATAAAAGAAAGTTATACCCGCCTATCCTTGATGCGTGAGCGTCCAGAGCGCGATAAAGCCTGCTGCTAAAACAACCACCAGCGTAAATTAACTCTGAATTAAAGAGGCGAGTTTGCTCACTTTTAAATATATGTTTTTTCATATATACTCCTAGCCATATATTTATTTAGAGGGTTCTATCAATGGCTATTAAAGTCGGTATCAATGGTTTTGGCCGCATGGGTCGCTTATCGTTTAGGGCTGCTTTCGATTCTGCAGACATCGAATTTATCCATATCAACGACCCAGCGGGCGATGCGGCGACTCTGGCGCACCTTATAAATTTTGATTCGGTCCATGGCCGTTGGCATCATCAGACCGAGCATATAAATAACGACTTAGTAATTGGTAGCCGTCGTATTCCTTGTAGTCAACATACGGCCATTGACGAAACTGATTGGTCGGCTTGCGATGTGGTGATCGAGGCATCTGGAAAAATGAAATCCCAGGCCTCACTCCAGCCTTATCTCGACCAGGGCGTTAAACGCGTCGTCGTTACCGCGCCGATTAAGGAAGAGGGTGTTTTAAATATCGTACTCGGCGTTAACCAGCAGCTTTATGACAAAGATAAGCACCGCATCATAACCGCCGCCTCTTGCACCACCAATTGCCTAGCGCCTGTCGTCAAGGTTATTCACCAGAACCTGGGCATCGTGCATGGCTCAATGACAACCATACATAGCATTACCAACACCCAAACGATTCTCGACGCGCCGCATAAAGATTTACGCAGAGCGCGGGCCTGCGGCATGAGCCTTATACCAACGACGACGGGCTCTGCTACCGCTATTACGCATATTTTTCCCGAACTAAAGGGCAAATTAAACGGCCACGCTATTCGGATCCCACTCGCCAATGCCTCGCTCACCGATTGTGTTTTTGAAGTGAAAAAATCGACCAGCGCTGAAGAGGTCAATCACTTGCTAAAACGCGCAGCTGAAAACGAACTGAGCGGCATTTTAGGTTATGAAGAACGTCCCCTGGTCTCTATTGATTATAAAACCGATCCACGCTCCAGCATCATTGACGCCTTGTCCACCCTGGTGATTAACGGAACCCAGGTAAAAATATACGCCTGGTACGATAACGAATGGGGTTACGCCAATCGCACCGTGGAGCTCGTACAAATGGTCGGTCAATTAGATCAATTAACGGCTTAATATGCGCTTTTTTTCAGCTTTGTCGAATGAGGTCAGACAATACCTGATTATCACGAGTAATTACTGGGCTTTTACCCTGACCGATGGTGCCTTACGCATGCTGGTGGTGCTGCACTTTCACGAATTAGGTTACAGCCCTCTCGAAATAGCTATGCTGTTTTTATTTTACGAATTCTTCGGCGTCGTCACCAATCTTATTGGTGGCTGGCTAGGTGCTGTAATGGGCCTAAACCGTATCATGAATATTGGCCTGGCTCTGCAAATTGTCGCTTTGTGTATGCTGCTCGTACCGCCAAATATGCTGAGCATTATGTGGGTGATGGCCGCACAAGCGGTATCTGGTATTGCTAAAGATTTAAATAAAATGAGCGCTAAAAGCGCGATTAAATTATTAGTACCCACTGGTGCTGAAACGACACTCTATAAATGGGTCGCTTTTCTAACTGGCTCTAAAAACACCTTAAAGGGTGTTGGGTTTTTCTTAGGTGGAACATTGCTCACGCTCTATGGTTTCCATAATGCTGTGCTGTCGATGGTATGCTTATTAATTTCCATATGGGCAATAAGCCTTTTATTGCTTAAAAAAGACCTCGGTAAGGCAAAAAACAAGCCCAAGTTCAGGCATCTTTTCTCCAAAAGCCCCGTCATTAATTGCCTTTCCGCCGCACGACTTTTCCTGTTTGCCGCTAGAGACGTCTGGTTTGTTGTCGCTTTACCGGTGTATTTGGCGACCACCTTTGGCTGGGATTATTGGCACGTAGGTGGATTCCTTGCCTTATGGGTGATGGCCTATGGTTGCATTCAGTCCCTCACCCCTCATTTTACAGGAAAGTCGCTGGGCAAAACTCGGAATGATAAAGCGCTATTCAAATGGTCTTTGGCGCTTTCAATAATGCCTGCCTTGATAGCGACGGACTTACATTTTAATCTTCAAGTTGATTATGCGCTGTTTATCGGCTTAATGCTTTTTGCCGTGTTGTTCGCTATAAACTCGTCACTCCACAGTTACTTAATTGTTAGCTATGCCGATAAAGATGGCGTCTCGATGGATGTGGGTTTTTATTACATGGCAAACGCCGCCGGAAGGTTACTCGGAACAGTTTTGTCTGGATGGATGTATCAAATCTATGGACTAGAAGCGTGCTTATGGCTCTCTGCTATTTTTATTCTAATCGCCGCTATGGTCTCGATGTTATTGCCGCATCGAGCGGTTAGTCATTCGTTAGCCAAATATTAGGGTTAGAGTATTATTAGCATCAGAAATGCTACTCTTAATCTGACCATAATTATCAGTGATTAGCTACGTATCGATCGGAGCATGATATTCAACTGATCTACGACTTCAGACCAATCGGCATCATCCTCTATAGCCTGCTGTAAAAAAGCCGACTGCGAAGCGTTCCATATGTTGGCTTGATGTAAGGCCATTGTCGGCGGCAACGGAGCATTTTGCTTAATAAACGTTCTGATGGCCGACTCGCTACTGGCCAGACCCAATTGATCAAATAAAGCGCCTAACGAGTGGTCATTTATTTCCATTGTAAACCTCACTTGAACAAGTTGCTCTGACTCTACAGCTTATAAGCTTTTGGCTGTCGCTCCAAAGTTAATTTAGCCGGCTTATTGCGATTAACTTACAAACCCTCAAGTCGAGTCTTTGTGTTGCAGGCCAACCAGGTAATAGGTCACCCCTAAAGCTAAAACCACTGCTGCGATCGAAAATATATGAATTGCCGACACCTCTTTAAGGTCAATAATAATGACCTTTCGAGCGATAGCCATTAGCGCTGTAGCGATTACTAGCTTAATCGGTATTACATCGGTTCTTAGATAAAGAATGATGTTTTGATATATCTCAATGGCTATTAACACCACCAGAAATGCGGCAAAAACCTTAAAGATATCTGACACGGCTAACAACAGATAGGGAGCATTGGATATTTGCGTATAAATAACGTAAAACACATCCAGTACTCCCCAAAAAATTACAAAGACCATCAATACCGCGAGTGTCCTAATACACAGCTTGATCGTTTTGTGTAGTCGGGATAACAATGCATCTGGGTGTTCTTCAGGGAGTTCGTCCACCTTATTCATTTAATAATCTCCATACGATTAGTATTTATTTGTAAAATGATACATCGAGCATTATCGCTTTTTTAGAAGGCTTTCCGCTTTAATTCCTGCCTATTATTTCATAAGAATAAACTCGTAAGAAGTAAACTTACCATCGCGCGCTTCAAATTAATATTTCTTAATTTTCAGCCCGCTTGATTTCTGAAGCTCCACCAATAGACTGGACACAAACAAACTGACCTTAAGCTTTTGATGATTTAGACTGATTTTAGATATCGAAACACTCCACGCATTAGAAGAAGCTCTCCTCAGCATCCTCGGTTGCGCCATCGTCATTTCACATGATCACAGGTTCCTATAGACCGCGTCGCCACCCATATGCTCGCATTTGTAGGTGATAGTTGTAGTATGGTTTGAAGGTAATTACGAAGATTATGAAGCCGATTTAAAAAGGTGCTTAGGGGCTAAGGCAGATCAGCCTAGGCGGATTAAAGATAAGAAATTGGTGGGGTAGGAACGAGTTAGATTACGGGGTTCGCTCTAAATCAAGTTGGCCAACCCCATGATTCTCAAGCTACGGCGTGGTTTTATACGAGGCGGAAAAGAGGTCTGTTAGTCACCGCGTTTTAGCGCAATTCACGGATCACTCATCGCATCGCTCTTAGACCGACCGCAACGAGCGGCAACAATCCGACAATAGACACTACTGTAGCACCGACCGGCAGATCGGCGGTGAAGGATAGCCACAAACCTGCGCCTGCACCGAACAAACCTAGACCCCACCCCATTAGCAAGCGACCTACCAATGAACGGGCGACTAATGATGCGCTGAACGCTGGAATGATCAGAAACGCGAACACCAACAACACGCCAGCGACGTTGACAGCAAGGGTAATGACGATCGCGAACGAGGCAAAAAAAAGAAATTCCCACAGGAAGCCAGGTTTATTCGTATCTTCCGCTGTAAACGACAGGTCATAAAAGCGCTTGCGGTAAACTAGGTGCAACAAGGCAAGCAATGCAGTCGCCCCTGCCACGACGGCGATTTCCTGCCAACGCACCCACAGGATGTTGCCATTGAACAGGGATTTGAGTTCTTCCATGCCTTGTGAGGAGCGGCTGAGGATAACGATAGACAACGCAGTGGCCACCACATAGACACAGCCGATGATAACCTCGCGTGTCGTTTTTCCCGAAATGCGCCTCAAACCGGCAAAGGCAAACGCTGCGGTCAACGTAGCAGCAAAGGCATAAAGCTGAGCAGACAAGCCATGTGGCTCCTCTCCTAGCAAAAAAGCGATGCTCACACCCAAGGCCGCCACCTGGGCAAGCGCCAGGTCGACGAAAATGATGCCACGTGCCAGTACATGCAGACCCAGGTAGGTATGGCTAAGGATCATCACCGCGCTCATGACAAATGCCGGCAATAGAATTACCCAAGGATCCATGTTATTTACCTCCAGCATTGTTCAGTGTAGCCACGATGGCATCGAACAGGTCGAAATAGCTGTTGATATCGGGCTGCGCCCCCACCGATTGCGGCAGTACCGCCACGTGAATCCCAGTTTGTTCATTTAGATAACGTGCCGATCGACGCTCGTAGTACGGTTCCATAATGAGAAGACCAATGTCATCATTCTGAATGTGCGTTATCAGTGCGCTCAGGGAAGCGGCGCTTGGAGCAATGCCGGGTATAGGTTCAACTTCATCAACGATACGAAAGCCGAAAACATCCGCCAGGTAAACAAAGGACTTGTGATAGGCAATGACTGGTGCTCCCATGAGTTGTGCAAGCCCAGCTCGCCAGGCTGGTAGCTTGTTGTCCATCGTTTGCGCAAAAATCTTGTACCGTTGCTGGTAATCGTCCTTATGCACGGGATCCAGTTCACCCAACCGTGTGGCGATGGCCTGCGCCATGCGTACCCCGTTACGTGGATCCAGCCAGTAGTGTGGGTTCCCCTTGGCATGCACGTCACCCATAGCGCGGGATGCCGGGCCGGTGATTTTGCCCAACAACGGAACCACGCTGGAGAGATCCAGATAACCGGGATTGCCGGGCTGCACCCGGCTATTGCGTGCCGCCTGTAACAGTGGCGGTAACCAGCCTATCTCCATGTCCGCGCCTATCACCAAGAGCACGTCGGCGCCAAAGACCTGGCGGATCATGCTGGGTTTAGCAGCGGCAAAATGCGGGTCGCGGGTCCCCTTCGTAAGACTTTGCACATCCACCTGTTCTCCGCCCACCGCCTGTGCAATGGCCGCCAAATCCTGTGTTGTTGTCACGACCTGCAATGCTGCATGACTTGTGAGCGCGGAGATTAGCAGCACTAATCCGAATGAGATTTCAACTATTTTCATGACCAGCTCCTAAAATGTGTGGGCTGTGTGGCTGCCAAGACTGAATTCCATTTGCAACCAAAGAGAGTCCGCTGTGCCACCTGGTAAATGCTCCGCCCAGTCGCGGTTGTATTGCAAACGCACTTTGCTGTATTCACTGGGATACCAGGTCAAATTCGGCGATAAACGTTTGCGCGTATCACGCAATGGGTCAGTCGAGGTATTGCCATCCGCACTGGCGTATTCGGCGCGTAGTCCAGCCACCAAACCAGGTTTGAAGCCCCACAGCACCTGGGTGAACAACCCTCGGTCCCTGAGGGTTTCGCTGCTTAGGTCGCCCGGATCACCCGCTTCATACTCCCGCTTCAATATCTCGGTATGCCAGGCGATAAAAGGAAAGCCTCGTTGGCTGGAAAGCGGCTGCCACTTCAGGTACAGATCCGCGCCGTATATATTGGTATCCGTCGTCGTGCCACTGGCATTGGGACCCCACAAACCAGAGACGCCGAGGTTCATGCTGAGCGTCTCGGATAGATCGAAGCCGTTGAGCCAACGCGCTGAATAGAGCAGGTCGCCAAAATCACGCGCATCTCGATCGACCAATGTATAACCGCCGATCTCTTCCCCTGGGCCATTGAGAAAACTGGTGGCCGTCTCGCCCTTGGGATTCTGAACGCCGAAATACAGCTCCGAGTACCAATCCGTGGGCATTAGCCAGGAGGCACGTACACCCTGGCCACGCAAACCGTCGCCACCGAAGAAGCGTGACAATACTACGGGTTGATCCACGAAGGCCCAGGTGTGAGGGTGTTGAGGGTTCTGGCGGCCAAACTCAGTGAAATACTGGCCACCTTTGACTTGCAGGCCCCAGGGCAAGCTGCGAGTAGTGAAGAAGGCCTCTTCCAGCTCCACCACCGTCTCGCCGTCGGCGTCGATCTGAAAAATGATATGGGCCTTGGCATCAAAGTAAGGCCCCACCGTACCACCGATAGACAACTCCACGTTCTGTACTGTGAAACCGTTCTGATTGGGATCGTGTGCGCCGGCCTGCAAACCTTCCAACGTATCGTTATTGACACTGGAACCACCCGCTGCAAACAGACCGGACAGACCAATCTGGAAGTCGCTATTACTTGTCGTGGACAATGCCTGTATGGGAGGGGAAGCAGCTACCGCAGCACGGTTAACCGATTTTGATTCCAGTCCATCCAGACGCTGTTCCAGCGCATTGATCTGCTGTTCATAAGTGTTTTGCAAACCCTGCATTTGCAGCTTGATTTCTGTTAATTGTCTGCGCAAGGCCTCGGGCTCTTCCTCGGCAAACGCTATTCCTGAATTGAGCAACAACACACCAATAACGGCGGCTACCCTTTTAATACGTAAATAAGAATAATCCATAGTGGACTCCTGTTCTGGTTCATCAGTGATAAATAGCAGCTGACGCCACACAGCAGAACACTGCATGCTTTACGCGTCAGCCGTCAGTGACAGATCAATCAGAACAGGGGTGGAGCACGCGCCCACTGGGTGTGGAACAGATGTGATAATTGATATTCCGCATCTTCAACAGGTAGAAAGTGTACTAAAAACAGCAGCGGGGTAAGCAAGGAAGGTACGAGCAAAGAGGCCGCTGGCACATGGTTGAGACGGCAGACCTGGCATTCGCCGTGTCCATCCAAGCCTCCACCGCCCACATCCAGATCATGCATAGCAACATGCGCTGCAGCGAATATCAGGACGAACACCAGCACCAGTCTAATGAGACGGTTCTCTTCGGTGCTCTGGTGGAATGCTTTCCTCAACATTTTGGCATCATCTCATAACTATGATGGTTTATGGAGTCTTTTTTTGAAGGAATCAAAGGGTCAAACTAGCTTAATTTACGAATTCAATAAAATACTTGATTGCAATTCTTAAACACGGGGCTGGTGGAGTTATTAAGTCTCCTGACTACAAGTTTCACAGTGGTGATGTCTCGCCTATTTAAGGTAACGGCGCCATGCATGCTGAACATTATCTATAAAGTGACTAGGTAAGTAGCAATTAAACACCAAATTAATATACGACTTTAATAAACTAACCTCGTAAGGTTTTTACGAGTTTATTATTCAATGTACGACTCTATTATTACGAAATAATATTAAAACGATGCCGTTTAACTTTATTCCACCGTCACTGATTTGGCTAAATTACGTGGCTGATCAACGTCTGTGCCTTTTATAACGGCGACGTGATAGGCCAAAAGCTGCAATGGGATGGTATAAATAATCGGTGCGATCACGTCATCTATTTCTGACACCCTGATAATACTGAGGCCTTCTGCTTCTTCAAAAGCAGCGTGCTTATCGGCAAATACGTACAATTTACCGCCTCGCGCCTGTACTTCTTGCAGGTTTGATTTTAATTTTTCAAGCAAGTCATTATTAGGCGCCACTGCAACGATTGGCATATCCTCGTCGACCAGGGCCAGCGGCCCGTGTTTCAGTTCTCCCGCTGGATAAGCCTCCGCGTGGATATACGAAACTTCCTTTAATTTAAGCGCACCTTCCAACGCCACGGGGTATTGTTCGCCGCGACCTAAAAACAAGGCGTTATGTTTGTTTTTAAACTGCTCAGCAAACTTGAGTATTTCGGAATCTAGCCTTAATACTTCAGCTACCTTTTCAGGTAATAGCTCTAATTGTCTTATGATCTCGACTTCCCTGTCATCCGTGATTAAGTGGTGCTTGCCTAACGCGACCACTAACAGTAAAAGGGCAACGAGTTGTGTTGTAAATGCCTTCGTTGAAGCAACGCCAATTTCTGGCCCTGCGTTGGTCATCAAATGCCATTCTGATAGCCTAACGAGGGAGCTTTCAGGTACGTTACAAATGGATAGCGTATGTGCATAACCCAGTTTTTTAGATGCCTGCAGTGCCGCTAATGTGTCCGCCGTTTCGCCAGATTGCGAAAGAGTAACGAATAAGGTTTTTTTATTGACGATATGCGGGCGATATCTAAACTCACTGGCCACCTCAATATGGCAGGGTAAACCTGCGATGGATTCAAACCAGTATTTCGCCACCATGCCCGCGTGATAACTGGTACCGCAAGCGACTATCTGCACTTCATCTATAGATTTAAACGCTTCATTCGCCTCAACACCAAAACAGCTTGCTAGTAATCGGCCATTACCAATTCTGTCGGCGATGGTTTCTTTTAATACCGCCGCTTGCTCAAAAATTTCTTTCTGCATGTAATGCTTATATCGACCGAGGCCTATGGTATCGGCTTTGAGCTCTGTTTCATTAATGGCTCGGCTTACTGGCGATCCGGATTCATCATAAATCGTTACGCCGTCTAGCGTTATATCGGCGATATCGCCGTCTTCTAAATAAATAAACTGGCTTGCCTCACCTAATAAAGCAAAAACATCTGACGCGATAAAGTACTCGCCGTCTGCCAGGCCAATAACTAAAGGACTGCCTTTTCTAGCGGCTATTAAGCGGTCATTTTTTCCCGCTTCAATAACGCCCAAGGCGTAGGCGCCCTGCAGGGTTTTTACCGTTTCCTGTACTGCTTTGAGTAAATCTCCAGTGGCTTTCCACTGGTCATATACCGCGTGCACGATAACTTCGGTATCGGTTTCAGAATCAAATTCGTGACCCTGCTCGATTTGTTTTTTCCGCAGCGGTTCGTGATTCTCAATAATGCCATTATGAACTAGCGCTATGCTGTCATTGCATTGATGCGGGTGCGCATTCGCTTCTGACGGCACACCATGGGTTGCCCAGCGCGTATGCGATATTCCACAAGAACCCGACAACGGTTGCTGGTCGATTAAATTTTGTAGATTTTGTACTTTACCTTGCGTGCGCCGACGCTGAATGCCGCCATTGCTAGCTATCACTGCTACACCGGCTGAGTCGTAACCTCTGTATTCAAGTCTTTGTAGACCTTGAATCAATACACGGGTGATATCTCTTTTGGCTAACGCCCCAACAATTCCACACATATTATTCCTTTGTTGGTCTTTTCCAACCCTTTAACGTCGTTTGTTTTGCACGTGATAGAGTGAGCGCATTCTCAGGCGCGTTTTTTGTTAGCGTTGTCCCGGCTGCTAGCGTCGCATTTTTTCCAACCGTTACTGGAGCCACTAATTGAGTATCTGAGCCTATAAATGCCCCGTCTTCTATCGTGGTTTTAAATTTATTTACACCGTCATAATTACAGGTGATGGTTCCCGCGCCAATATTAACGCCTTTCCCTATATCAGCATCGCCAATATAACTAAGGTGACTAATTTTAGAGCCTTCCCCCAGTTTTGTTTTTTTTATTTCTACGAAATTACCTACGTGAGTATTATCGCCTAACTCTGTACCGGGCCTTATACGAGCAAATGGACCGACGCTGCTTCCTGCGCCTATCGTGCAGTCTTCTAATACGCTATTAGGCTTGATGCTGACGTTATTTTTAATAACCACGTTACTAAGCACGCAGTTAGCGCCTATGGTGACGTCAGAGCCGATCTTTATACTGCCTTCTAACACAACGTTGCAATCTATAAAGACGTCGGTCCCTTGCACAACGACGTCACCCCGGACATCCAATCTATTCGCATCACCCAGGCTAACACCCTGTTCCATTAGATCTTCGGCTATCACTCGTTGCTGATACCTTTCCAGGATATTTAACTGAGATTTCGAGTTAACCCCCTGAACTTCGTACTCATCTTTTGGATGGATGGTATTAATCGACGTTCCGTCATTAACCGCCATTTCAATAACATCGGTTAAATAGTATTCGTTCTGCGCATTATCGTTTTTTAACGCCGACAGCCAGCCTAATAAGTCAGACCCATTAGCCGCCATAATACCCGTATTAACTTCACTGATTAATAACTCGGCTTGCGTCGCGTCTTTTTGTTCGACAATTTTCTGCACCTTGCCGCCAACCCTGACTATCCGGCCGTAACCGTTTGGATCGTTAAGCTTAACTGTTAATAATGCCATCGCCTTATCGGAAACGTTTGCCACCAGTCGCTCTAATGTTTCTTTTCTAATCAATGGTACGTCGCCGTATAAAATCAGAACCACGTCATCTTTGTCAATTTTAGCAGCTGCCTGCTGTACAGCGTGCCCCGTTCCAAGTTGATCGACTTGTTCAATCCAGCTGACATTTAGCGTTGCTAGCGATTTTTTGACCTGCTCGCCATCGTGACCATAAATAACAACGATTTCGCTATCTAAATCTTCAACAGATTCAGCGACCAGCTGAAGCATCGCTTTACCCGCGATTTTATGCAGCACCTTGGCCTGTTTAGACTTCATCCGCGAGCCCT
>JASJGO010000012.1:0-9637 GCA_033791505.1 Cycloclasticus sp. | reverse complement strand
CCTATCAAAATTAATTCCATTTAAGGCGGGTGAGCCTTATTTAGCTGGAAAAGTACTGACGTTAAAAAATAATCTAAAGAATGCTGCTTATTTTCGTGAGGTTGAGGTCGATGTGCTGACTGATCAACGACAAAATAACGAAGTAAAGCTTCGCGTTAGCCTTAGCGAAGAACTTCAGTATAAATATAACGCAGGCCTGGGGTTTGGCACCGATACTGGAGCCAGGATCAGTTTGGGTTGGGAAAATAAATACTTTAACTCAAGTGGGCACCGATTAAGTGCGGCAGCAAGGCTTTCTCAAACGGGTAACACCGTGACTGCGGATTATCAGATACCACTATTGAGTGGGTTGATCTCGGATATCGGATTCAGCAGTGAGTTTAAAACCGAAGACACCGATAGCACACAAAGCAGTTCCTTTGCTATCGGCAGTTACTATAAGGCTAATCGTTGGGGCTGGGGTGAGACTGGAAGCATTAAAGTGTTGAGTGAAAGCTTTGATGTGTCAGACGATAGTAGTACCTCGGTTTTACTAATACCGAGTATTGGTTGGACTAGAACTTGGGCTGATGACAGCATTTATACAAAACAGGGCGGCAAATTATCTTTATCTTTATCGGGCGCCAGCGAGGCTTTGTTATCAGATGTGAGTTTTGCACAAGTCGTGTTACGGGGTAAATATATCTACTCATTCAACCATAGCGGACGATTGATAACCCGCGCAAATCTTGGTGCTACAGAAGTGAGTGATTTTGAAAAACTACCTAGTTCATTACGTTTTTTCGCCGGTGGCGATAACAGTATTCGTGGCTTTGATTTTCAATCATTGGGCCCACTCGGTGACGATGGAAATGTTGAAGGGGGGCGTTACTTAACCACCGCTAGCGTGGAATATGAACACATGTTTACAGACAAATGGGGCGCTGCTGTCTTTAGTGACGTTGGTAACGCTTATAACAGCTTCAACGATCCATTCGAGCATAGTGTAGGACTTGGCTTGCGTTGGCGTTCACCGATTGGACTGATTCGGTTTGATGTAGCAAAAGCGCTTTCTGATAGCGATAATGGAATCGGCTTCCATTTGGTGATTGGGCCAGATTTATGATGCGTCGTTTAGTTATATTAACTCTCGTTATTGTTGCATTGCTGATTAGCGTTTTAGTGTGCGTGTTTACGACAGAAGTCGGCTTATCAACATCGTCATCAATGCTGCAACGTTGGGTACCGGCTTTAAGTATTGAAAAAGTAACTGGACGACTTAATCAATCTGCGACACTTGAGGGGCTCGTCTATCGCGCCGCGGATCAGCAGCAATATCGAATCAATAAGTTGATTGTTAGCTTATCGCCTATCAGTTTATTGAGTGGTCGTATGACTGTTGATGTGCTGCAACTGGATGGTATTGAACTGACTCTGGGCAGCTCAGCGGAAAAACCGCTAGAGGATAACGCGTTCTTGCTAGCCGATCTTGCTTTGCCTATAGCGTTTAATATCGCCGATTTACGCGTTAGTAACGTATCACTAATTAATGAGTCGTCACAAAAAAATACGGTCTTTACAGGTCTGTCTGCGTCGCTTAGCGCATCTGGGCAAACGTTAAACCTTAAACAATTAACGTTACAAAAGGACTCTGAAGCAAGCCTTGAAATAGAAGGTATTATCAGCCTGAACGGTACTGATCCGACGCATTTAAATTACCGTTGGCGTTTAGCAACGAACGCTAAACCGCTGTCAGCTGAAGGTCAGATTAAAGGCAATTTTGCAGACTTAACGATTGAGCAGCAACTGCTAGAACCGGTTCAATCCAAGCAAACCATTAAGGTAACGAAGTTATTGAGCGACTTTAATTGGACGGCTCAGGCGCAACTGGCAGCATTAACATGGTCGGATTTGATAGATGGACAACCAGGCGGACTTAGTAACGCCACGTTAACAGCGAGCGGCACTAAACGTAACGCCAAGGTGATAATTAACAGCCAACTTGTTGATCATGCCCTCGCTGACTTTAAATTAGATTTTAATGCCAATAGGGATGAGGCCGATAATTGGAAAATTAACGCCCAGCTCCTATCTTCAAGCAAGCTGGGGTTGACTTTAGTGGGTTATGTTCGGCAACCATTTAAGCAACCTCAATTAGAGTTAGAAGGTAACTGGCAGCAAATACAGTGGCCTGTTGGAGCGGACAACATCCCTTTATTTAGCCGGAAAGGCAAGTTTTCGATAAACGGTAAGGACGAGCAATATCGTATTGAAACATTAGGTGATTTAGACATCGAGCAACAACAGGCTACGTTCAGCTCAGAAATTGACTTTACAAAAGATCGATTAGTACTTAAACGTTTTGACCTTAAAGGCTTTGGTGGTCAGACAACCTTGAGCGGGGAAGTGTTATTTAATACAGAAAATCCCGTATATCAACTACAGGCCAAACTGATGAACTTAACCGTTCCCAGAGCCTTGAGTAAGGCATTGATGGTTATCAATAAGGGGGATATTGAACTATCAGGAACGATTGATGCACCGCTGCTGAATATTCAGGCTGAACTGCTGGTTGATACTAAACCCGTTAATTTAAACTTAACGTATCAGACAGATGCTAGCGGTAGCAACCAGCTAAACATGCTTGCCAGCATGAAAACGGCTCGTGCCCAGTTTAATGGAACGGCGCAGTTGAACGATCTGTTTAGGCTAAATGGTGTCGTTAAGTTACATCAGGTCGATCCGAGCTTATTCGCAAAAGACTGGCCGGGGACGTTGTCAGGTGGTTGGCAAATGAGCGTAAATAAGCGTTCGGGAGATGGGTTTGATCTTAATATTAAAGCGCTAACTATTGACGGCACACTCAGGCAACGGCCGCTGCGAGTGACAGCCGATTTGAGTTACCTCAATGGGGCTATTAATGTTACGTCGTTACAAATAAGTTCGGCTAAATCAGTGATCCGCGCGGAGGGCAGCTTAAAAGACAAGTTGGCTTTCAATTGGTGGTTGAATTCACCAAACCTGGCAGATATTCACCCTGATTTAACGGGTCAATTACATGCAAATGGCAAACTGTCTGGCGATATGGATACGCCTTCAATAAGTACTAAATTGAACGGCAAAAACATTATATACACGGGCGTATTTCAGTTTGATAAAGTCGACTCCGAGGTGTTTGTTGATATGGCAAAGCAAGGCCGAATGGACGTAAACATCGCTTTTTCGGCTTTATCTTTGAAAGGTTCGCAAATTATAGACGGCAGCCTGTCGATGACTGGCCGAACAGATCAGCATAACGTTACGTTAAAGGCGAATGACAAAACAGCCAGCGTATTTGGTCGCGCATCAGGCGGTTTTACTGATCAGCAATGGCGAGGAAAATTCAGCGAACTCCACGTTAATCAGGAAGATGGCACTCAGTGGAAAGCGAAAAAATTTGGATCGATTGTGCTGGCGAAAAATCATTTCCAGATAGATCAGCAGTGTTTACAGGCTGCTCAAAGTGCCTTCTGTCTGCAAGCGAATTACAAAGAAAAAGGTGACTGGAAAAGCAAGTTTAGCTTGCGGGCAATACCGATGACGCTGGTGAATGCTTACACTGATTTTGTCGAGCCATTGCAAGGCGAAATAAACGCAGATATAGAATTAAACGGACAGGGACTTTACCCTACCGGTGGACGTGGTCAACTCAATGTACAAAAGGCCCGTCTATTATTAGATGCTGAGACAAAGGATCAAAAAATCATCCCACTAAAGCAACTAAGCCTTAGTTACCAATTAAGCGAAAAGAACAGTCTTATCGATTTGTTGCTGGCACCCGATATTAAAGGTGTTAGTCCATTGACGGGACGTTTGTCGCTGTCTGATATTAAAACCGCAATACTGGATCCAGATAAGTCGACGGTATCGGGTTATTTAAAAACGACTGTAGCTGATTTGGCGGAAATTGATTCCTTACACGATGACTACGAGAATCTAAAAGGCCAGCTAACAGTTGATATTGGTGTCTCAGGGACGGTTAAAAAACCATTATTAAATGGCCTTCTGGCGCTTAACAACGGCCATGTCGAACTGCCGCGCTTAGGTATTAAGCTTGAAGACGTTCGCGTATTGGCTGAAAGTGATGCCCTCAACGTCATTAAGTTAAATTACCAGCTCAAATCTGGACAAGGGCAGTTAATTGGTGAAGCTGAGCTGAGCAATAGCAAGCAAGGCTGGAATATTGTAAGCACAGCTAAAGGTAAGGATGTTCAAGTGTTAAACCTGCCTGAGGCATATGTAGTGGCTTCGCCCGATTTGTCCTTCGCGCTAAAAAATAATGCTTCCCAACTCTCAGGTACGGTTATTGTGCCGATTGCAGAACTGGTACCTTTGCAATTCAATTCCCCAGTGTCAGCGAGTGATGATGTGGTGGTGATAAACGGACAAAGTGAAAAGGCAGCCCAATCAATAGCCACGGATTTTAATGTGAACATTACATTAGGCGATAAGGTTAAGGTCGAGGAATTAGGATTTGATGGCCGATTGTTAGGCAAACTATTAATCAGTGGCAATAGTAAAAAACTATTATTAGGCACTGGCGATATCGTCATTAAAGAGGGTAGTTACGTCGCCTATGGGCAAAAATTAGAGGTTGATAACGGTAAAATTCATTTTACCGGCGGTGCTTTAGATAATCCCAGTCTGGACATTAAAGCGATTAGAAAAAGTGGAAAAGTTACCGCAGGCCTACAGGTAACCGGTACCGCAGATGAACCCTTAGTCGGTCTCTTTTCAAGTCCGACAATGAGCGATGACAATATATTATCTTACCTAATGATTGGACGGCCACTGGCCAGTGCTTCAGCGGGTGATGCTGCAATCCTCGCTTCAGCGGCCACTGGCCTGGGTATTAAGGGGGGCAATATGTTAGGCGAACAAATCGCCAGTACCTTCGGTTTGGATTCGTTAGCAATCAATGGCAATGGTGGGGGCGATACCGCCTTACAAATAGGCAAATACCTCTCGCCTAAGTTATACCTGAGTTACGGTATTGGTTTGTTTGAACCGGTTAGTACCGTCAAGCTAAATTATGAACTCAATGAAAGTTGGTCGGTAAAAACGGAATCGGGTGTAGAGACCGAGGTCGATATTTTATATACCAAAGAAAGATAAACTCACTGACATTTACCGAGGGCTTAGTCGTACACAGTTAGGCAGATGAAGCGCACATAGGCGATTTTTATTATGGCTAAAGATTAGGTTAAGTTGACAAAAGCCCCGAATATTTGACAGTGAAATTAACTGTGGAGTAAACTCGAAAAATGTTGTGTAACCGTCAAATTATTTTTCAAAGTCTGCTCATTATAAGTTTGCTTGTTCTACCATTGCAAAATGTGTGGGCGATGACAGCTATGGACCCATGTGATATGGATATGTCTGTTGAGCATACGATGAGTATGGATATGTCGATGTGTGAATTGGAAATGGGCAATGCATTGACATCAGAAGTGGCTTCTACCAGTGTTGATTGTGATGATAACCACTGCAATAAATGCTTTCATGCGGCGGCTTTTATATTAACAAATCATGCCGCTGTTGATGATAATACCGCACATCAACGTTTTACTTTTTTTGACAGTAAGTACCTTAGCTTTTATTCCCCTCTAGAGTCACCACCCCCCATTACTTCCTGACTTAATAATTAGTTCGTTACTTTCTTCATCTAAGTAACTAATTGTTAATTAGTTGAGTCACGTATTTCGGCTCAATAATAAGGAAATTACAATGATATTTAAAGACTTCTCCCCTCAGGGGAATATTGACTTTTCAAGGCGTCGTTTTGTTACCGGCGTGGCAGCGGGTGGCGCACTGCTTGGCGCAGGATTTAAACCTGGTCAAGTACTTGCAAGTAACCGCATTAAACAGCAGGCACAAACCCTAAGGGGCAATCAATTCAACTTAACGTATAGTCCAGTGCCGGTTAATTTTACGGGTAAAGATCGGTTTGCTACCGCCATTAATGGCTCTGTTCCTGCGCCAACTTTACGAATGAAAGAGGGCGATAACGTTGTATTGAATGTTAGGAACCAGCTTGCTGAAGATACTTCTATTCATTGGCATGGCCTTATTCTTCCGAGTGAGCAAGATGGTGTGCCTAATGTCAGCGATGGTTTTGTAGGTATCAAGCCGGGTGAAATATTTAAGTACACATTTCAACTAAAGCAAAGCGGCACCTATTGGTATCACTCTCATTCTGGTTTCCAGGAACCAACAGGAGCTTATGGCGCCATCGTTATCGATCCAATTGAACCAGAACCCTTTAGTTATGATCGCGACTACGTGGTGCTTCTGTCTGAATGGAGTGATGAAAATCCAAATAATATGTATGCGAAACTTAAAAAGTTATCAAGTTATTACAATTTTCAAGAGCGAACTATTTTTGATGCGCTAAATGAGGTGAGTGAAAAGGGTTGGGATGGTTTTTGGCAAAGTCGTGGTATGTGGAATCAAATGCGCATGTCGGATCGCGATATCTCTGATGTGACTGGATATAGCTATACCTATTTAATGAACGGTCAAACGCCGGATGATAACTGGACGGGATTATTTAAACGAGGTGAAAAGGTTCGTTTACGCTTTATTAACTCTGCATCAATGACTTTTTTCGATGTTCGCATACCTGGTTTAAAAATGGCCGTTATTGCTGCGGATGGACAAAACATACAGCCTGTTTCCGTTGATGAGTTTCGCATAGGTGTCGCGGAAACTTATGATGTGATTGTTGAGCCGAGTACTGAGGAACCCTATAGCATCTTTGCTCAATCTATAGATCGCAGTGGTTTTACCTGCGGCACACTAACGGCCGATGTGGCGATGAAAGCGAAACCGCCTGTCATGGATAAGCCAATTATTCTTGATCATGGTGATATGGGTATGAGCATGTCCGGTATGGATAACATGAAAGGCATGGACCACAGTGGTCATAATATGGCGAGTATGAAATCAACACCTCAATATGGCTCAGGTGCCGCTGGCTACGGAAGCAATAGACAAGTTAAACACCAAACGACCGAGTTTGGCCCACATATTAATATGCGAGCCGATGCACCTCAGTACCGACTTGATGATCCAGGTATTGGATTGAGGAACAATGGACGACATGTATTAACCTATGCCGATTTAAAAAATTTATACAAAACGCCTGATCCTAGAGAGCCAGGAAGGGAGATAGACCTTCATTTAACCGGAAATATGAGCCGGTATATGTGGTCAATGAATGGCGTTAAGTTTGCTGATGCGCAGCCTATAAACTTTAAATTTGGCGAACGCCTACGGATTAATTTTATCAATGACACGATGATGAACCACCCCATGCACTTACACGGTATGTGGAGTGACTTAGAAACCGGCGACCCTGACTACATTCCGCGTAAACATACCGTGATTGTGCAGCCAGGCTCAAAGGCAAGTTATCTGGTAACAGCAGATGCAATGGGCGGCTGGGCTTATCATTGCCATCTGTTTTTCCATATGTTGGGTATGTTCCGAAAAGTTGAAGTGAGCTAGGAGGTTATGATGAAAAACATACTAATACTTATAGGCTTACTCATTTCATCAATGGCGATAGCGGCCGGGCGAGGAGATGATCCGTTACTCGCAAAAGTCATGATTGATCAGTTCGAACTAAGAAATACAGCTGGGCCTGATCCAGTTGTTTTGCAAGGGCAGGCCTGGATAGGCAAAGATCTGGATAAATTCTGGGTGAAAGCAGATGCAGAACGGGTTAGCGGTAAAACAGAAGAGCTGGAATTGCAGTTTTTATACAGCAAAGCCATTGCACCGTATTGGGATGCTCAAATTGGTTGGCGGCATGACAAACTATCAGGCCCTAAGCGCGATTGGTTGGCGTTTGGCTTTCAAGGTCTTGCACCCTATTTTTTTGAAATTGATACAGCAGTATTTATAGGTGAAGGAGGTCAAGCAGCGATAAGATTTGAAGCAGAGTATGAAATTCTGTTAACGCAGAAGCTGATTTTAAACCCTGATTTTGAGGTCAATTTGCACGGTAAAGATGACGTTGAAACAGGTGTTGGCGCTGGTTTGTCAGATGTCGAGCTGGGGCTAAGGCTCCGTTACGAGATAACGCGTGAATTTGCTCCGTATATCGGTATTAATTGGACGAGCATGTATGGGAAAACAGCCGATATAGCGAAACTAGCGGGTGAGGATAAGACCGATACACAGTTCGTGGTGGGTGTTAGAGCATGGTTCTAGTGCCTAAAATAAGAGTATAAGAGGATAGATACAAATGATGATTAAAAACTCTATAAACAATGCAAAAGGATGGTTACAAATGAAGACTAAAAACTCTATTAACAACATACCGATGAACAAACCAATGGCAATTAAACTAATGATTATCGCATTGTTAAGTTTAGTTTTATCAGCGCCTACTTTTGCAGGTGGTTCTCATGGAGGGCATGATAGTAGCTCAACAAGTCCTCAAAAGAAGTCATCTAAACGATTGTTTTCTGAAGAATATATGCCTCATTCAGAAGGTCATGAGCATGATGCGGGTTTAAGCCCTGTTGGCCGACCTGCTGCGCAACAAGAGGCAACAAGGACGATTGACGTTAGTGCATTCGATACGATGCGCTATGCATTTTTATCAGCCACAGATATAAAGCAGGGAGATATTGTTAAGTTTGTTATTACCAATAAAGGGGAAATTTCTCATGAATTTTCAATTGGAGACGAAGCCGAACAAGAGAAGCACAGAGCGACGATGCGAAAAATGCCTGATATGGTTCATCAAGATGCGAGTACGGTTACCATTCAACCGGGAGAGACGGAAATCTTAACTTGGAAATTTAATACGACGGATGTTGTGATTGCCTGCAATATTCCCGGGCATTATGAGGCGGGGATGTTTAAAAAATAAAGCTTAACTAAGGGCCAATAGTTATGAACACGACGAACTCAATCGTCGGCTTGGTAAAATTAAGCAAGGGCTCAGCAGTTTTAACTATGATAGCAACGGCAATAGAATGTTATTAACCACCGATAGCTTCACAAAAATATACGGTTACTTTTTACAAAGTAACCAACTCATCAACTGAAGAAGCGATGGTTTTTTTGTTACATCTTTAATTTTTGAAAGTAGCCATCAGATAAACTTATTAGCCGCGTAGTAGATTAAGAAGGGTAGTCGTAGTAGGCTATAAAAAAATTACAGAGCAGAACTTGTATGATTGAAACCATCACAATTTTCTCCGCTTTATTATTAATTGCTATGTTGATTGAGCCTCTTGCGAAGCGGCTCAAACTTCCTTTTTCAAGTTTTCTGGTTGTTATCGGCTTCGTCGGTTCAGAACTCATCGTTGCGATGGGGTTCGACACAGGGCTTCGCTGGGATGATTTCGTTGGAATTATTTTGCACTTGCTGGTGCCGATCATCATTTTTGAATCTGCTTTTAACGCTAATTTCAAAGCACTTTATGCCAACCTGGCGACGGTATTATATCTCGCTATCCCGTGCATGTTATTCGCGGCAGGCGTAACGGGTTATTTTCTTTTTCTTGGTATTGGTGATCAGATTAATTTCCCTTTGACGTCAGCGCTGCTTGCAGGAATTATTTTATCGGCCACGGACCCTGTAGCTGTCGTGGCTATTTTC
>JASJGO010000011.1:0-13600 GCA_033791505.1 Cycloclasticus sp. | reverse complement strand
CATTCGTGATCGCCCAATATCGCGCGGCCAAGAGCAACCAGGTCAAATTCCCCACTATTTAAACGGCTGCATAATTCATTAATGTCTGTCGTACCTGCGTGGGGGTCTTCTGTACCTAAAAAATGTTCAAGCGTAAATTCTTTATCTAGCCCAATACTTCCTACGGTAATGGAGGGTTTGCCAGTAATTTTTTTAGCCCAACCAGCTAAGTTCAAATGAGAACCTTCAAATTCAGCTTGCCAGAAACGCCTTGTGCTGGCATGAAAGATATCGACTCCTGCTTCACTCAGAGGAATTAAAAATTGACTTAATTCTTCGGCTGAATAGGCTAGTTTTGCCTTGTAATCGAGCAACTTCCATTGAGAAAATCGGAACAGAATTGGGAAGTCCTTTCCAACCGCTGCGCGAACAGCCGCAACAACTTCAGCACCAAAACGAACCCTATTTTCTATACCGCCACCATATTTGTCAGTACGTTTATTTGTTTCATGCCAAAAAAACTGGTCGATTAAGTATTGATGAGCGCCGTGTATTTCTACCCCATCGAAACCAAGACGTTTTGCATCCTTAGCCGCCTGAGCGTACGCGGCTATAACTTCATCAATTTCGGATTGATCCAGGCCTCGAGTGATCTGTTTGCCATTTTCAAAAATATCTACCGGGCCAACAGCGCACTCGGAAGGAACCGGTTCCATTCCTACTGTTCTATGCAGGCCAACATGCCATATTTGCGGCACCATTTTAGCGCCGGCGGCGTGTACGCCATCTAGTACCTTTTTCCAGCCTTCTAATGCATCGTCCCCATAGAACCTGGGCACATTATTGTAGCCATTCGATGCACGATGATTAATCGTCGTTCCTTCTGAAATAATTAACCCTACGCCACCCTCGGCTCTTCGTCTGTAATAAGCGGCAACGTCATCTCCAGGAATCCCATTCGGAGAATGTGAACGGGTAAGCGGAGCCATAACCGTCCTATTAGCTAACTGTAATGAGTTCATTTCAAAGGGTGAAAATAAAGTGTCTAGTTTAGGACCCATCGTTGCTCCAATTAAAATTTAATAGCCTTGATTTAAAATGTTTAGCCTTGGCAGGGTTAGTAAAGTAATTAAATATCCCATTAAAAAACCAACAAGAGTTGATCAAATAAAATGAGATTTACTTTGCCTTGAGAGGAGTCTAAACGCATTCATACATACTTAGTGCTGAGGTATAAGCAAGTTTTTTGATGATATATCTGACATGCTAGCGGAAATGGCAATATAGCAGGCACGCGCTATGCGCTTTATCTGGGCTCGATCAATTTATCAGTAACTGGTATTTCTCTATTTTCTTGTAAAATGTACTTCTCGCTATACCCAGATGACTAGCTGCTTTTGAGATATTTCCCGCGTAGAGAGTAAGAGCTTCTTTAATAGCAGCCCGTTCGAGACCTTCAAGGGTACTGTCTGAAGGGTTTATGCTGGTAACTACTTTAGACATTCGTTTTGGCAGATGATCTAGGGTCAGCTCTTCTCCTGCATTCATCAGAAAGCAATTTTCAGCAAAGTTTCGCAACTCTCTTATGTTTCCTGGCCAGTTGTATTGCTGCAAAGCCCGGGTAAACACATCGCTAGGTTTTGGCGCAGCGCTACAACTTTCAACCGAAACCTTCTCCATAAAGTATTGAAACAAGACGGCTACGTCTTCTTTATGTTCACGTAAGGGAGGTAACTCTAGAACGCTGGCGTTTACACGATAATACAAATCTTCTCGCAAACGGCCCTCCGCCATCTCTTTTTCTAAATCTTTATTAGTCGCTACGATAATGCGGGCATTAACTGGGCGTACTTTTGATTCACCAATCCGTACGACCTCTCGTTCTTCAAGCACTCGTAGCAAATAGACTTGTAGGTCTAGAGGCAACTCACAAAACTCATCCAGTAAAATGGTTCCGTGTTGAGCGGATTCAAATTTTCCAATCATTCCGCCTCGTTTAGCACCCGAAAAGCTTCCTTCTGCATAGCCAAACAATTCACTTGCCAATAGCTCTTTTTGAATGGCTCCGCAGTTGATGGCTACAAACTCTCCTGTTTTACCGCTCATCGAGTGAATTTCTTTGGCGAAGACTTCTTTTCCCGTGCCGGTTTCACCAGTGATGGTCACAATGGTATTAAAACTGGCTAGTTTTTTTGCCAATTTACGCAGTTGCACCACCTTATCGCTAACACCCACTAATAAGGTGCTTTTAGCCTCAACACTATCTTCTATGGGTATAACCGGATGTTGTTTCTTAGCCTTGTTCGAGGAAGGAATGATAAGAAAATGTCCTGCAATTTCACCATCAACAATAACGGGTTCTAGCCATTCACGAGATATGCCAGCGGGTATATCGTGATTAAGTTGGTCCATTGACATACCATCCTGTCTCGTTCCGACAGAGATATCTTGTAAAAAGCCTGGAAATTCTTTTTGCTTCGGCAGCGCCTCACGGCTGATCCAGATAAGAAAGCCCTCCTTGTCAAAAACCATGATTTTTTCTTTATGCCAACGACGTATTTGGCCCATGCAATCTTCAATTAGTCGGTATTTGGATTTGCTCTGTGCTTCATTCAGCCGAAGTTCTATACACGAGGCCATTGAGTTAACCCAGCCAAGGTTCATTGAAAGAAATGAATGCTCAGGTCCAGTGGTATCCAGAATCCCTAAGGTTCGGCCATCTCGCAGGTCTCTTATTGGCACGGCGGCACAACCCCAAACCTGGGTCATATCGCAATAATGTTCTCGTGCGATAACTTGTACGGGACGTTGCAAAGAAATAGCGGTTCCAACGGCATTGGTCCCACAACGTTCTTCGGACCAGTTACTACCAACGACTAACTGCTGCGTATCAGCCATCATTAACGATTTTGAGTTTCCTTCACGTTCAAGAATGGTGCCCTCTGCTGAAGTCAATAGCATTAAGAGCTGGTTGTCATCCAGAACATTACGCGCATCCTTAATAACGGGCAGAGCCGCTTTTCGTAGCGCTGAATATATATCCCGTTCAGAATTCAAACGGCACGTTTCTATTACATCTGGAGCCTGGTTTAATTCTGTATTAACGCGAAATTGTCGTGATCGGTTCCATGATTCGAGAATAACCTTAGAAACCTTAGGTTCCTTTATTTCAATGTCACTATTGAAAAGTTCCCAGGCTTTTTCAACGTTTTTTTGGTAATCACGTCCTTGGTTAAAATATAAACCACTCATAAAAAATCTCCTCGTTTGCCCGTCTTTTCTCTTCATGGAAGCAGGCTAATGCCAGTTAACCATTAACTGAGCTAGAAATCAAAGTCAAGTTTATTTGCGTAAGGTGGTGAAGGACTCCACGTAGCAAATATTCATGCTAGCCGTTAGCATTAGAATACTGCGGTCGTAAATGTCGTGATTCCCAGCTAGTTTATGTGCGTATGATAAGGCGGTGTTGACGGAATGACAGTCAATTAAACTGGCAGTATATTGAAAGTCTTTCTTTATTGCGTTAGCTTGATTTATTTTTTACCAAGCAGTCCAGCCGCCATCGTGGGCAATAATTTGTCCCGTCATAAATGATGCGGCATCGCTGGCAAGGTACACCAACAATCCAGCCAGTTCTTCTGGGTTACCTGTTCTATTCACGGGTGTTAACTCGTGTAACTTGGCAACCATGGCAGCAATTTCTGTTTCTGATATAGGTAGTGCCTCACGGCCTAATTGAGTCCCTAAATGCCAACCTGGGGCGATTGCGTTACAACGAATGCCATCACAGCCATATTCAACAGCCACTTGCTTACTAAAGGCTGCAACCGCGCCCTTAGTTGCTGAGTAGTTTGAAGCAACAGCGGACAGCTCATTGGATACACCGACCAGCCCGGCAATGGATGCGATATTGATAATGGATCCCTTTTGTTGTTCCATCATCTGAGGAAGAACGGCTCTGGTACAGAGAAAAACACCGCGGGTATTCACAGCATTAACTCGATCCCAATCAGCCACGGGCATCTCATGAACACGATGGGCTGGGCTTGCAATTCCTGCATTATTAACGAGAACATCTATACGAGAATGCTCTTGAATGACTTTTGTTGCCATGTCTGAGACTGAATCAAGATTGCTCACATCAACAACTAATGATGAGGCCTTACCTCCTGCACTGCGTATTTGCGCAGTTGTTTTTTCAGCAGCCGAGAGATTAATGTCGGTAGAAATCACGGTGGCACCTGCGGCTGCTAAAGAACGAGCAAATACATTACCCAGCCCTGAGCCGGCCCCCGTTACAATCGCGATGCGTCCATCTAAGCGGAATAGGTTTAATGAAAACGCTGGTGTCCCGTTCATTGCGCGGTATACCCGCCGTCAATGGGGATAATCGCACCTGTAATAAATTTTGATTCATTACTGGAAAGGAAGGCCACTAAATTAGCAATTTCTTCTGGCTCAGCGCCACGGCCTAGTGGTGTCATACTGCTGGCTGCTTTGATGAATTCTGGGCCGATACGTTTAACCATCGGTGTTAACACCAGGCCAGGGCAAATTGCGTTTGCGCGGATATTATGCGGCGCATATGTAACCGCCCAAGCGCGTGTTAAGGAAATAACGGCACCTTTAGATGCGCAATAAGAATGCAAGCCACCCGGGGTCCCGATTAAACCGCCGATTGATGACGTGGTGGTGATTGAACCGCCTTTGCCACCCGCTATCATACTTTTTAGCGCATATTTTGCGGCTAAAAATACCCCGCGAGTATTAATATTTTGAATCTTATCCCAAGCTTCAACGTCAAGTTCATCAGTTGAAGCGTCACCGTCTTCAAAACCCGCATTGTTAAACAAAATAGACACGTGGCCAAAGGCTTTCTCAGCGGCTTCAGTCATGGATTTTACTAAGGCTTCATCAGAAACGTCGCAGTATTGGGTGACTGCCTGCCCGCCGGCTTGTTTAATTAGAGCTAAAGTTTCTTCGTTCCCTTCTTCATTTATATCTGCCAAGCAGACGCTGGCGCCTTCTGAGGCCAGACGAATTGCTGTCGCTCGCCCCATGCCTGATGAGGAACCCGTTACGATGGCATGTTGCCCCTGCATTCTTGTTGTCATGATTGTTCCCCGTGTTGACAGTGCCTCTAAATGGCGTCGTTTTTCATTATTGGTTTAAAAAAACATGTTTAAGTTTTTATCGATGACCAGTCGCTCAGGTAAATAAATTGTTCTGGACATTATCTTGAAACCATTTTCAGTTTCCTTAATAAGGTCAATACGTGATCCAGTATGGCTAACACGGTCTCGATCTCGACGAGACCGTAGTAAAGTAAATTTACTACGCACCTCATATAAATTCGCCTCAGCCGTTAAAAATGATTCAATGTTGGTGACTGTACGAATGTGTCTTGTTGGTGGGTCATTTAGCCAAACCATGCCCGTGTCTTCACGCGCGGCACGTTGCTTAAGTTTTTCAAAGGACTCATCATAAATGAAGGTTTCACGTAACGTCGTTTTTCCAGGGCGATTACGGCGATAATCATTCATTGGAATGGGTAGCTTGTAGATAATACTTTCATCCAGCATGGCTAACCAATCATCATAGCGTTCTTCGTCAAGTGTTCTGGCTTCAGCCGTCAAAAAGCGTTCAATTCGATAAGCGGTTTCCATCTCCGTATCTTTGCCAACAGGTATTATTTTTTGCTTGGCCATTATTTATGGCCCCCCTTGCTAATACTTTGATCCGGCAATATATCGTTAGCGGTTTCAGCCATCATTGTTCGCTGCCATTGTTTATAAAATTCGCGCTGACACAGCTCGTTTACAATGCCAGGTGAGGCATCACCTGGGCCATCCCAATTCACTTTTCGACCCGCAGCCATTCCTAACCACCCTTTCATTTGACGCGTCGCATAACCGGCAGCTGAGTGGGTAATAGCTTCGGTAAAATCACCATCATCACCTTCTAAGAGTCCTGCTGTTCCAAACGTTTGGCCTACATGTTTGACGATAATATCTTTTATTTCATCAGGCGCCGCTTTATCTACCATTGCGTAAGTAGCTACCTCAAAAGAGCCGGGCCCTTTAGGGTGTATTACTCGAAGTAGGTTCAAACCTTGAATGATCTGCAGGTTAGGGAAAATACCCATATGAATCTCCGAGCCATACAACTGATTACCACGCACATCTCCTAAACGTTCGACGACGCTAGGACGTTTTTGTTCGGTATATTCAATGCAAGGCCCCGGGTTGTCATACAACGCGTAGCCCGACTGGCCATCTAAAGTAGCAAGAATTGTATGCGGTGGAATGGTCACTTGAATTTGGCCGTCGCTGTCTAGCCCAGTATTATCTTTGCCTATGCCCAATACAGATTCTGAACGGCCCTGACCGATGGAGCCGACAACGCGCATGGCACCAGCATGAGCCCACGCCACGTGATAACCATCCCCAATGGCATTTTCGACTGGCAGTTTCCAGTTCCCAGTAATTTCTACCCGATATGGCGCACCAATAAGTTCCATTCCTTCTGGAGAGCAATCGGCGAAGACATCTAAGTAATAAGTGGAGTCACCTAAATAATCGACAAGGTCAGGGCCCTCTTCTGTAAAGGTTCCAAAAATAAGCCCTTTGTAATGTTGCACTCGTGCGACTGGAACTAGGCCCAATTTACTACGGTCTAAGTTATCGTAAATGTCTTTTTCTAATGGAACAGCCGCTAGGTGCCCAGAGGTGTCATAAGACCACCCATGATAGGAGCAGGTAAAGCTTTTGGTTTTACCCCATTCAGCATGGCAAACCTTATTACCACGATGTGAACAGGCATTTAGAAATGCCCTTACCTGCAAGTCTTCACCACGGACGACGATTACGTCATCTTCGCCCATAAAGGTTCTTAGGAAGTCCCCCGCCTCAGGTATTTGGCTATCATGTCCTAAAAAGAGCCAGCAACGGTTGAATACCTGCTTTAGTTCTTCTTGATAGATGTCCTGATCCCAAAAGATGCTTCGCGATTGTTGCGCGGTTTCATTATTAATTAAATCAGTGTAATCAAACTTGCTCATCATCTTTCCTCTTTTATAGTAGCGACTTTTCAGCCGATGACTCCAGGTGCTAAATTTAATTTATCCAATTTGCTCTTTGCCTGCATCCATATCAGCCATAACGGCTACAGCAGCCTGCCATGCGGGTCTTTGACGTAAGTGTTTTAGCCAGTTTAGAATGTTTGGATAAGGAGTGAGATCTATGCCCAGTAAAAATGACAACGAAGTAATCGCGCCATTAGCAATATCGGCAATGGAGTAGTCGATGCATATATAATCCTGCCCCGCCAATTGATTGTTTAGTATGCCTAATGTATCCATAAAAACAGCCTTAGTCGCCTCAACAGCAGCCGCATCAGGCTCAGGTGCAGTCATAGCGAAAAAGAAATTGAGTAAGGCAGGCGCATAGCTCGCACCCTCCCAAGCAACCCATTGTTGGACTTTAGCCTTCTTTTGCGGATCATTGGGTAATAAATTTGCACTAGGGTTCTGCTCAGCAAGGTATTGCAAAATAGCGCCAGACTCCCAAAGAACAAAACCATTGTCATCAATAGTTGGCGTGACACCATTAGGGTTTATTTTGCGATAAGGTGCATCCGCTGGTCGACACTCGGACATACGGTCTAAGGCGTTAATTTCGTAAGCAGCGCCGACTTCTTCAAGCGCTATTAATGCCTTGCAACCATTACGTGAACCACCAAATGGATCCCCTTCAGCTTGAATATGATACAGTTTAATCATGTTTTTCCTTTATGTAAGATGGATACATTAAACAGCGGTGATGCCGCCGTCGATACAGAAGTTTTGTCCGGTGGCGAAACGTGATTCATCTGATGCTAAATACAACGCGCAGTAAGCGATATCTTCAGGCTGCCCCAAAACTTTCATGAGCTGTAATTCCATAATGTCAGCTATCATTTTCTTTAATAAATCTTTATCAGGGAACACGGCGAAGGCAGGTGTTTCTATTAAACCAGGCGAAATACTATTAACACGAATTTTTGCATCTGCGAATTCTGCTGCTAAAGTTCGTGTCATGGCGATAACCCCTCCTTTTGTCATGGAGTGAGCAAATTGATGGATATGCCCGCCAAATGTCGAACCGATCACTCCAGCAGCTGAGGCGGTATTTATAATAGAGCCGCCACCCCGCCGTTTCATTACCGGAAACGCGTGTTTAATCGCGTAATAAACTAAATCTAATTCATTACGTATCAACCAGTGCCAATCCTCGGTCGTGAATTGATCAATCTTGCCATAACGAACGGCGGATGCATTGTTATACAGAATATCAAAGTCGCCATAGGTCTCTACGGCAAAATCAATCCATGCTTTAACCTCATTCTCATCACCAAGGTCAACAATGCGGCTAACCATTTCGCCGCCCGCCTCAACAACACGGCGAAGCGTTTCTTCACTCTCGTCCACTTTGACATCACAGCCAACAATTTTTGCTCCTTCAGCAGCAAAAAATTCAGCTGCTGCACGGCCTTGGCCACCTGCTGTCCCTGTAATTAATGCAACTTTGCCTGCTAAGCGTCCACTCATAAGGTAGCCCTATCATTAAAACCAGTTTTCTTCGTCATTCTTAACGTATCGATACCGGTCGAAAGGTTGGGTTTTTTCCACTTGTTTACCGCATTATCCACTTCACACATGGCTAGTGCAGCACGGGATAGCTTTAGGTCTTCTTCGCTTAAGTCAGAGAGCTTAAATTGATTTAAATAGTCAATTATGGCCGGTAATTTAGGCGCCATTAGAAGATAAAAACGATTAATTTCCTCCATGCTACTGTTCATGCGTTTAACTAACCTGTCCTCAGTTGTCGCTAAACTCCATGCGTCAATTTCGGCGAGCGCGTCACTTATATCAGGGCGGTTTATGATATTACTCATTTGTTTGCTCCTTTGCCTTTCATCGCAGCCATTAAACGGTGGTAATAAGCTCGAATCGGTATTTCTTGTCTGTTGATTTGTACTTCTTTTAGGGCGCCGGCATTAAAATTCATTTGAATACCTTCAGCGGTGTAAAGGTCTTCAGTTAACACGTCTCTAATTTGAATTCGGCCTTGTTCAGAATTAAATAACTGCCCAAAGTCTTGAATTTCGCCAGTATGGAAGAAATCAACTTCCCAGTAACACTCATTCGGACTAATTGGGATGGTGCGTTGTAATAAAATTTGACCTTTTTGAATAAATAACACGACATTTGGGAACAACAAGTAGGCGTCAAAGATCCAAAGAGGATGTGTTTCATTGAGCACGCCTTCGCCTTTTTCAGCTTTAAACTCATTTTCTGATTTAGTGTATAACGACGTTGCGCCATGTTTAGCTGATAATAGAGCTACATCGGTTTGCACTCCGAGAATTTTTTCCGGCAGATACGCGCTAATTTTTGCCGGTACTCCGATACTACCCGGGTAAACTTCAGCCGGTGCGTTACAGCCAGGGATTGCCCCCGCTATGGTGTTTATATGAGTTTGGTCTACGTGATACCCTTCAATTTGCGCATCAACTAATAATTTCCAATTGGATTTAAACTTAGAGCGCCAACCATAGCTCCAAGACCAGTCGGAATGTCCTAAATATTTATCAAAGGCCTCGCCCAAGGGCTGTAGGTAAGTATGCAGATCATGCTCGGGCTCTGGGTCAAGGTTTATAAAAACAAAGCCACCCCAGGTATCAATAGAAATACTTCGGAGGGGTAATTTGTCTTTGTCAAAGTCGGCAAACAACTCTTCGCTAGGTACATTTACCAACTTACCCTCAAGGTTAAAAACCCAACCGTGGAAGCCACAAGTCATAAATTTAGTATGCCCGCAAGGCTTGTTTAATAAGTATGCCCCGCGGTGAGTACAGGCATTATAAAAAGCCCTTAATTGCTGATCTTGCCCTCGGGTGATAATGATGGATGTTTCTAACGCATCAATAAAAAAAGTAACGTAGTCACCGGGTTTAGCCACGTCACTCTCGCGCGCAGCGAGTAACCAGGTTTTTTTAAAAATATGTTCTTTCTCAAGCTCAAAAAACTCTTGAGATGAATAGTGGTCGGCAGGAATTGCTTCCGTACCAAGTTCATGTGACCCCAGTGGAGGTATTGCCAATATATCTACATTTCCCATCATTCCTTCTCCATTACGTTGTGCCCAAAGTTTTTACGAGATAATAGTATTAGTTTAATATTAGCTTAAACGAATGTTAGTTATTTAATCAGGATAATGGAGAGCTGTCTACCAAGTGTTAGAAAATACTTAAGTTTAAATATTGGATAATATAAGTTGATTTAATCATGCTAATTTAAAATCTCTCACCTCAACGTTTTTGACTGATGCATGGACTAGTGCCAGCTTTTTTCATCATAATGAGGAATTTAATCCGCATAAAAAACTCATTTTGAAGTAACGCTTAAGCACCGACTCGGCATCGTCATGGTATTCCAACACATCGGTAGCCTGGTTAAATTAGGAAGGTGACGGCTCTTTTTAAAATAAGTTTTAACTGTTGGCATTATTAAGCCTAATAGCTAGCACTTCACCGCTAACGCAAGTGACGCCATTGCTTTTAAGAACCGTTTTAATGCTGTATTTTCTACCTTCGACCTTTTCAACGCTAGCGCGCAGTTCTACTTCTGCCATCGGCACTGGTTTCATGTAGCGAATGTTCATGCTGCCGGTTACCATTTGAATACTGCGGTCGTAAATATCGTGATTACCCGCTAGTTTATGCGCGTATGACAACGCGGTGTTGACGGAATGACAGTCAATTAAACTGGCCGAAATACCGCCGTATAAGCAGTCAGGTGGGCCGATCATGTAGTCTTGTGGCGTCCACCTGCAAACCACTTCATCGCCTTCCCAGTGACTTTCAATTTGCAAACCAAACGGGTTATCTTGCCCGCATCCAAAACAGCCGTTTGGCCGCATCTTTTCCTGTATGGATTTCATTGTTATTGTGTGCTCCTAATTATTATTAATAAGGCCAGGTGTCGCTTAAACACATAAAAATTTATAGAATCATAATATAACAAGTGTTAGAATTTTGCACTATTCAGAATCTAGTATCAGGCAAACAAAAACCCCCATTCAGGAGACAGATATATGACCGCAAGTAACACTAAATTTGCCGGCCCCGGCCCCGATCAAGTCTATCTTGATCACTTAAGACAGCAAAATTTTTCCTTACCCAGGTGTCAGGCCTGCGGTGAATTTCATTTCTTTCCGCGCGTGGTTTGTCCGCACTGCGGTAGCTATGATCTCGAATGGCAAGCGCTTTCAGGTAAAGCCGAAGTGTACTCAACAACGACAATTCGACGTAAACCCGAACGCGGCGGCAATTATAACGTCAGTCTCATTACGCTCGAAGAAGGCCCGAGGTTAATGAGTCGCGTTGAGGGTATTGATTCTGAACTAGTAAAAATTGGCGCGAAAGTATGTGCCTCGATTAATAATGATGGTGACGAGCCTTTTGTGGTTTTTACGCCGGCACAGGAGGTTTAACAGATGTCACATGAATTAAGAGGTTCGTCCGCCATCGTAGGCGTTGGTTTAGCAGGTTGTGGCGAAGCACCCGGCAGAATGCCGTTAGATATTTTGGCAGAAGCCACGCATAACGCGCTTGATGACGCTGGTTTAAAGCTATCAGACGTTGATGGTTTATTTACGGGTTCGTCTTACCACTTTATGCCCACACTCAGCACCGCTGAGTATTTAGGTATTAAGCCACGGTTTTCTGATGGCAGCATGGTGGGCGGTTCGTCTTTTGTTGCGCATACCCTGAATGCGGCAATGGCGATTAAAAACGGCCTTTGTGAAGTCGCTTTAATTTGTTACGGCAGTAACCAACGCACGGCTGGTGGAAAACTTGCCACCATGTCCGAGCAGCAAATTTATGAAGCGCCTTATAAGCCGCGCTACCCGATTAGTTCGTACGCACTGGCGGCGGCTCGACATATGCACCAATACGGCACCACGCGTGAACAAATGGCAGACGTAGCCGTTGCTGCGCGTAAATGGGCACAACTGAATCCGGCGGCCTTTGCGCGCGATGATCTAACGCGCCAGGACGTTTTAAATGCAAGAATGGTCAGCGACCCTCTTTCATTACTCGATTGCTGTCTCGTCACCGATGGTGGTGGCGCAGTGATTATGGTGTCGAGCGAGCGCGCTAAAGACTTCCCGAATAAACCGGTATACATGCTAGGTTCGGGCACTGCACATTGGCACCGTCAAATCACCCAAATGCCAGATCTGGCAACAACGGCCGCGGTGGACTCTGGTAAGCGCGCCTTTGAAATGGCTGGTTTGACTAAAAACGACGTTGATGTCGTCGAACTATACGATGCCTTTACTATCAACACGATTTTATTCCTAGAAGACCTCGGTTTTTGCGCCAAAGGTGAAGGCGGAGCATTTGTTGCCAATGGTAATATTGCACCGGGTGGAATTTTGCCGGTTAATACCAACGGTGGTGGTCTTTCATGCGTTCACCCGGGTATGTACGGCATATTCATTCTTATCGAAGCGATTCAGCAATTACGCGGTGGTTGTGGTGCTCGTCAGGTTGAAAATCCTGAAGTCGCGTTAGTTCACGGCAACGGCGGCGTGTTGTCCAGCCAGGTGACGACCATATTGGGTACAGAGGCGGTGCTTTAAATGTCGACATCATCGTTAGATGGTATAAAAGTTGTTGATCTTTCGCGCGTATTGGGCGGCCCTTTGTGTACCCAAATACTGGCTGATCACGGCGCAGATGTGATTAAAGTAGAACCACCTGCGGGTGATGAAACACGTGGCTGGGGACCTCCATATCACGAACGCGGCAGCGCGTATTACGATGGCGTTAATCGTAATAAAAAGTGTATCGCTCTGGATATGAGACAAACAGAAGCGCACGGTATTTTATTCCGCTTATTGGAAGACGCCGATGTACTGGTTGAAAACTTTAAAGTTGGCACGCTCGAAAAATGGGGTATTGGCTTTGAGGACGTGTTGCAGAAAAAATTTCCTAAGTTAATTCATTGTCGGGTTACCGGTTTTGGCAGCACCGGCCCGTATGCCGGCTTTCCAGGCTATGATGCGGTTGCACAAGCCACTTCCGGACTGATGAGCATTAACGGTGATCCAGATCGCCCGCCCGTTCGAATAGGCGTGCCAATTGTTGATTTAACCACCGGCATGAATTCAGTGATTGGTGTGTTATTAGCCCTGTATGAACGCGAACAAACCGGTCTTGGACAATCAATTGAAGTGAGTTTATACGATACCGCGGTTAGTCTGATTCATCCTCACGCGGCGAACTGGTTTCTTGATGGTAAGCCACAAAAACGTCTGGGCAGCGCGCATCCGAATATTACGCCGTATGACCTATTCCCTACCGCAAACGGAGACTTGTTTTTAGGTATCGGTAATGACCGTCAGTTTGCTGGTCTATGTAAAGAATTAGGCCAACCAGAGATTGCACAAGACCCGCGTTTTATGACCAATGCTGTTCGAGCAAAAAATAGAGCGGCGCTACGGATTATTCTGGAAGACTTACTCGCCGACAGGGATGGCAAAGCGATGACCGTACAGTTGATGAGCAAAGG
>JASJGO010000010.1:0-13982 GCA_033791505.1 Cycloclasticus sp. | reverse complement strand
CCCATGCATGAAGATGGCTCGTTAGACGAAGTAAATTTACGCAAGCTAGTCGAGTTTCATATCGAGCAGGGAACTGACGCGATCGTAGCGGTAGGCACGACGGGTGAATCGGCGACCTTAAACGAACACGAACACTGTGGTGTTATTCGCCAGGTGGTCGAGATGGTCGCGGGCCGAATTCCGGTGATTGCGGGTACGGGTGCTAATTCAACCTCAGAGGCTATTGATTTAACGCGTTGTGCCGCGGAGGCTGGGGCCGATGCGTGTTTATTAGTTACGCCGTATTACAACAAACCAACTCAGGAAGGCCTGGTGCTGCACTATAAGGCGATTGCGGCGGCGGTAGATATTCCACAAATTTTATACAACGTGCCGGGTCGAACGGCCTGCAATATGTTGCCAGAAACGGTGGCCCAGTTAAAAGACGTACCAAACATTATTGGTGTTAAGGATGCGACGGGTGATTTGGCCGTTGGTCAGGCATTAATCGACCTGAGTGACGATAATTTTGCCGTTTACTCTGGTGATGATGCAACCTCTTGTGAGCTGATTTTAATGGGTGCGAAAGGTTCTATTTCAGTTACCGCCAATGTTGCGCCAAAAAAACTTCGCCAGATGTGTGAAAAAGCACTCGCGGGGGACGCCGATGGCGCCCGGGCAATTGATGCAAAATTGCAGCCCTTACACCGTGATTTATTTGTTCAATCCAGCCCCATTCCTGTGAAATGGGCCGTCTGTGAGCTGGGTTTAATTGAGAAGGGAATACGCTTGCCAATGACCTGGTTGACAGCAGAATGTGAATCTATCGTGCGTAACGCAATGGTAGCCGCCGAGTTAAATTAAAAAGGTATATCGTAATGAGATTAAAAGCAGTAATGATTAAAGGCTTAGGCTTGGTAGTATTGACATCAGGACTTATCGCTTGTGGCGGCCTTCCCAAGGTGGGAGACGTTTTCTCTGATGAAAAAGATGCCTATAAGAGGGCGCACGAATTACCACCACTTGAAGTTCCACCAGAGTTTTTAACGATAAAAATTAGAGATGAATACGATGGCGCGGCCAAAGGGACTGTCTCCGTGGCGGATAAAAATGCCGTTGTATCAACAACGCCATTAGCAGATGCAACGCCTGCTATCGAACGCATAAACAGTGGCGTTAATAGTCACTTGTTAATTCATGATGGCTTGGGTAATGCCTGGCGTAAAACGGTGAACGCCATTGAAGAGCTAGCTTACGACATTGAAGATAAAAATCGCGAGAGCGGCCTGATTTATTTAAATATCGCAGTAGGAAAAAAAGAAACCAGTATGTTGTCAACACTGTCTTTTTGGAAAAAATCGGCAACGCAGATTTATATTGTCGGCGTAGAACGCATTGAAAGTGGCATAGCGGTCAGGGTTATGGATGATGAAAGAAACCGTATCGACGATGAAGTCTCAAAAGGACTTCTCGCGGACTTGCTAGGTAAATTACAACCGTGAGATTCGCCTCCCTGGGCAGCGGCAGCCGGGGAAATTCTACCCTCGTACAACAAGGTGACACCGTGTTGATGATTGATAATGGTTTCTCGATAAAGGAAACCGATAAGCGTCTACAGAGGTTGGGCGTTAGCGGTGATGATATCAGCGCTATTCTGGTGACTCACGAGCACGCCGATCATATAGGCGGTGTCGCTAGATATGCTAAGCGCTATAAAATTCCTGTTTGGGCCAGTCATGGAACCGCTGCGATGATTGAAAACATTGAAGAGTTACAGCGTTTTAACAGCCATCAAAATTTTAAACTGGGTAACATAGAGGTTGCGCCGATTCCTGTGCCACACGACGCTAGAGAGCCAACCCAGTTTGTATTTGAAGCAAACGAATTAAAGTTTGGCATCATGACCGATGCCGGTTCAATCACCCAGCATATGGTCGATGCGTTAAACGGTTGTCACGCGTTATTGCTGGAGTGTAATTACGATCGAGATATGCTTCTTAACGGCGCATACCCCGAGTCATTAAAGCGCCGCGTATCAGGGGATTGGGGGCACCTGGATAACCAGCAAGCGATTGAATTATTGCTAAAGCTCGAAACAGACGAATTACAACACCTGGTGCTGGCCCATGTCAGCGAAAAAAATAACTCCCACGAACACGTTTTAGACTGTGTTAGTCAGGCCATGGAATGCGACCGGGCGTGGCTAAAAGTTATCGATCAGGACGAAGGCCTGGCGTGGTGTGGATTAACAGCAAACATTAACAGTAAAGAGACTCTACATGCTTGAACTCATTGGCAACTCGGCATTATCCGTGTTTCGCAAACAACGCTTACTTAATAAAGTCACGCAAATAGTCGCAACCGTCAGTGATATCAACGCTGAATATATCCATTTTGTGGATATCACCGAAGAATTGTCAGATAAGGAACTGGATACGCTAAAGCAGGTGCTCAGCTACGGACCAAAAAGCCAGCGGATAGCCCATACGGGAACGCGTTTATTGGTGATACCGCGAGCGAGTTCGATATCGCCGTGGTCTAGCAAGGCGACCGATATTGCGCAGCACTGCGGCCTGACAAAAATTAACCGGCTCGAACGCGGCATCGCTTATTACGTGCAGGGCGAGTTAAACGAACAGCAATTAAGTCGTGTCGCCGAACAGCTGCACGACCGAATGACAGAACGCGTGGTACTGCCAGGGCAAGCGCCAGGCGATATGTTCGTGCACGCCGAGCCAGCGGTTTTACAATCTGTGAATATAAGTACTGGCGGTAAACAGGCGCTGGTTGAAGCGAATCAAACTATGGGTTTGGCCTTGTCTGACGATGAAATTGATTATTTGGTCGAAAATTTTCGGGTGCTGGGCCGAAATCCGAACGATATTGAGTTGATGATGTTCGCGCAAGCAAACTCAGAACATTGTCGACACAAAATATTTAACGCAGACTGGAAAATAGATGGCGAGCAGCAACAAGAAACCTTGTTCGGCATGATAAAAAATACCGCCAAGCATAGCCCTAAAGGCATTATTTCAAAATATAGCGATAATGCAGCGGTGGCCTCAGGGAGCGATGCCGACGTGCTAATTCGTGACCCGCAAAGCCGTGCTTACCAATTTGTGGAAGAACACGTGCCGTATTTAATGAAGGTGGAAACGCATAATCACCCAACGGCCATTTCCCCGTACCCGGGCGCAGCAACGGGTTCCGGTGGTGAAATTCGTGATGAAGGCGCAACCGGTCGTGGTTCGCGTAGCAAAGCGGGTTTAACCGGTTTTACCGTATCGCATCTGAATATTCCTGGCTTCGCCCAACCTTGGGAAGACAGCATCGGCAAGCCAGATCGAATTGCCTCAGCGCTGGATATTATGCTCGAAGGCCCACTCGGTGGCGCGGCCTTTAATAATGAATTTGGACGGCCTAATTTAACCGGTTATTTCCGTACCTTCGAACAACATGTACCAAATAGCGGCGCTTCAAAGTCACGCGGCTATCACAAACCAATTATGCTGGCCGGTGGTGTAGGTTCGGTTCGTCCAATGCTCGCGCTTAAACATAAAATTGAACCCGGTTCGCCGATTATTGTGTTGGGTGGCCCCTCGATGTTGATTGGGCTGGGCGGTGGCGCGGCTTCCTCGCAAACCTCAAGCGAAGGTTCTGAAGAACTGGATTTTGCCTCCGTGCAGCGTGAAAACCCTGAAATGCAACGTCGTTGCCAGGAAGTTATCGAAGCCTGTAATGCGATGGGCGAGAACACGCCAGTTATTTCTATTCATGACGTGGGTGCGGGCGGTTTATCCAATGCAGTACCTGAAATTATTCATGATTGCGACCTCGGTGGGCGCTTTGAATTACGCGATATTTTATGCGCCGATAGCAGTTTGTCGCCGATGCAAATTTGGTGTAACGAATCGCAGGAACGCTATGTTATCGCGTTAAAAGTCGACCGTTTAGACGAATTTAAAGAATTATGCGCGCGTGAACGCTGCTTATACGCGCATATAGGCTATGCAACGGCTGAAGAACAGCTGGTGTTAAATGACCGCCTGTTTGACAATCAGCCGATTGATATACCGATGTCATTATTGTTTGGCAAGGCACCGAAAATGGAACGCAGCGTTAAGCACGAGGGCATTAACGTGCCTGGTTACAGCGCAGACGCTATTGACTTGAAGCAAGCCGCTTACGATGTATTGCGTTTTCCAGCGGTGGCCGATAAATCGTTCTTAATTCATATCGGCGATCGCTCTGTGACGGGTTTAGTGGCGCGTGATCAAATGGTCGGTCCTTGGCAAATTCCAGTGGCCGATGTCGCCGTTACAGCCAGTGGTTTTAATCATTACAGCGGTGAAGCGATGGCGTTGGGCGAGCGTACACCGCTAGCGTTAATAGATGGCCCGATATCTGGTCGTATGGCCATCGGTGAAGCCTTAACCAACCTGGCCGCCAGTAACATCAAAGATTTGGATGAAGTCTGCCTGTCGGCAAACTGGATGGCAGCGTGTGGTGAGCCAGGTGAAGACGCCGCGCTATTTGATACCGTGCAAACGGTCGGTATGGATATTTGTCCGGCTTTAGGTTTGGCTATTCCCGTTGGTAAAGACTCTATGTCGATGAAAACCGCGTGGAAAGAAGAGGGTAGCGAAAAAACGGTTAGCTCGCCTTTATCGCTGATTATTACCGCCTTTTCTCCGGTTAAGGATATTCGTAAAACCCTCACGCCTCAGTTAAAAACTGAAATTGAATCGAGCTTAATTCTTATTGACCTGGGTATCGGTAAAAACCGTATGGCGGCTTCTGTACTCGCGCAAACACGGCAAATGATGGGTGAGCAAGCCCCCGATTTAGACGATGCAGCCTTATTCAAAACCTTCTTTACTTCAGTGCAGCAACTCAACGAAAAAGGCCAGTTGTTGGCGTATCACGACCGTTCTGATGGTGGTCTATGGGCCTGCGTTACAGAAATGGCTTTTGCCGGTCGTTGTGGTGTGAGCCTGGATATTCAGGGTGATGTGTTAAGTAGCCTGTTCAATGAAGAACTCGGTGCGGTTATTCAAGTGAGCAAAGCCGATGAAACGGCCGTGATGGAACAGTTAAGCGCGCAAGGCCTAGCGCAATGCATTACGATTATTGCCTCGGTTAATCAAAGCCAGCGCATCGTTGTACAACATCAGGGGCAGCTGGTACTGGATGAATCACGCGCGGATTTACAACAAGCCTGGTCAGAAACCTCCTACAAAATTCAAGCGCTACGTGATAACCCAGATTGTGCAAAACAGGAATTTGATCGCATTAGCAATAATGACGATACGGGTTTGTTTGCACAACTGAGTTTCGATCCAAAAGAAAATATCGCGTCAGCGTTTGCAGGCTTAACGGTAAAACCTAAGGTGGCTATTTTGCGTGAACAGGGCGTTAACGGTCACGTAGAAATGGCGGCAGCTTTTGCAAAAGCAGGCTTTGAAGCCGTTGATCTGCATATGAGTGAATTAATCTCAGGGCAAAAGGATCTATCCGAATTTTCTGGTTTGGCCGCCTGTGGAGGCTTTTCGTACGGCGATGTTTTAGGCGCGGGTGAAGGTTGGGCGAAGTCTATTTTGTTTAATGATAAGGCCAGAAAAACATTTAGTGATTTCTTTAATCGTCCAGATACCTTTGGTCTTGGTGTGTGTAACGGTTGCCAAATGTTATCGAATTTGCGTGAGTTAATCCCCGGCGCACAAGCATGGCCACATTTTGTTCGAAATGAATCTGAGCAATTTGAAGCCCGTGTGGCGATGGTGGAAATTCAATCGTCGCCGTCTATTTTGTTGGCTGGCATGGAAGGTTCGCAATTACCCGTTGCCATCGCGCATGGCGAAGGTCGCGCCGAATACTCTAATGATCAAATCACGGGTCAGGTTGCCGTGAGGTACATCGATCATGAAGGCGAAGTGACCGAACAATTCCCATTTAACCCGAATGGCTCGGCGCAGGGTATCACTGGTTTAACGACGGATGATGGTCGTTTTACGATTATGATGCCGCACCCAGAACGTTGCTTTAGAAGCGTGCAAAATAGCTGGTATCCAGCAGACTGGAGTGAAGATGGCGCGTGGCTAAGAATGTTTAGAAACGCACGTAAATGGGTTGGCTAGACCTCGATATTTTGAATTAAAGCTGGTTTAAGCGACGCTGGTATTCTTCTTCGCTTATTTCACCGTCATCCAGGCGTTTTTTCAGCGAAGCGAGTATCACTTCAGGTGGTGCGGGACTTTTCTTGCTTTTTCTCTTCGCCCATTTAATCGCGAGATAAATACCGCCGATAGCGCTGGTCCAAAAGGCGAACATGGCCCAAAGGCCGAAATCTTGACTATCCATACGACGTCCTCATATTGTTAAATCTGGTGGTTATTAAATCCGGTGTTTTTTAATTTAACCCTAGTGATGAGTTTATATTACGCGCCGTGGCAGTGTTTGTATTTTTTTCCAGTCTGGCACCAGCAAGATTCGTTTCGGCTAAATTTTAAAGCAATGGCGTTGACCTGTGTATCGCCATCAAGATAAAACCAGCGGCCATCCTCTTTAAGAAAGTTCGACTTTTCGCGTAATTCATAATAGCGACCTTCTTCTTCAAAGCAAGCGGCAAATTCAACTAGTCCGATATCCTGTTCTGGTTGGCCATTTTCTGTATTAATAATTCGTAAGCTTATCCAGTTTGTCTGTGACGACTCTTGTTTGAGTTGTGCAGGGCTTAACGCGCTGCGTTTAGCTGGATGGTGTGAATCGTTCAGGTATTGGAAATTATTCATACAAAATGCGCTGAAGCGCGAACGCATAAGTTGTTCGGCCGTTTGCGGATGACTTTTTCGGCGTAAATACGGTTCGCAGCACTGCGCATAGGTTTTGCCCGAGCCGCACCGGCATAAACTATTGGGCAAACTCATAACGAATATCGCAAATACAGTAAGTAATTTTCCCCGCCGGCGTCATCACCTCGACCTCATCATCCAGCTGTTTTTTGAACAGGGCTTTAGCCACCGGCGAGTCCATGCTGATGTAGTGCGGCTGGTGATCAATTTCATCAGGCCCAACGATGCGGTAAGTCATTTCACGCCCCTCATCATCTTCCAGAGTAATGATGGCAGAAAAGAATACCTGTTCGAGATTACTCGGCGCCTGTTGCACGACATTAAGCGTAGGTAGGCGTTTTTGCAGGTAGCGAATTCGCCAGTCAATTTCGCGTAGTTCTTTTTTGCGATAAATGTATTCGGCATTTTCCGAGCGGTCACCTTCGGCTGCGGCCGCAGACAACGCGATAACAACCTGCCTACGTTTAGTCCAAAGATCCAGCTCTTCCTGTTGCAAAATGGTAAAGCCCTGCAGGGTGATATAAGGCGATTTTGGCGGAGCGGGTGGACGATAGCGACTCATGGGGCAAAGTGTGTTAAATTTTCTTTTAAACGATAATTATAAAGTCAGACTTATGTTAAGCATACCTATAAGAGAGGGCGAACGCCCCAAAACAACTAATACTAATCCGCACGAACAACTAAATCAAAATCCGGATAGCGAGGCCTACGAGTCTTTTAAGGCCAAATTATTTCATTTTAATGACACCAGCAGACGGCCGAGCATTATTTCGGTGCCCGGTTCGGAAGCCTTATGGTTGAATGAAGGTATCGCCTGTAATTGCAAAAATGGTTTTATGATAGGCCGTGAATTTGCACACATTCACCCCGCCTACGACGGAAGCTTGCATATGGCTCTGTCGCAGCGCGATTTTGACGAGGTGATCAATAAACAGTGGGGCGAAAAACACCCGTTGGCGGGCATGCGTTCGATTCCAGATACCATCGTGATGGTTTACGCGCCGCGCAATGATGCAGAGATGGACGTCGTTTTAAGTATTGTAAAAGCGTCATTAAAGAACGCTAAAAAGTTAACAGGAGAAGAGTAATGACCGAAAAAACACTAGAAATGGGCGATATCATAGAAAATAATCCACTCGGTAGATTCCAAAAAATAGTGATGTTTTTTTGCGCATTAGTCATCGTGTTTGATGGTTTTGACGTGCTGGCTATCGCCTTTGCGGCTCCTGCCTTAAGCGCTGCGCTGGATATTCCAAGGAGTGAACTGGGCTATGTTTTCTCAGCTGGTTTGGTCGGCATGATGGTCGGCGCATTAATCTTAGGGCCAGTGGGCGATAAATACGGACGGCGTTACGCGGTTATTGCGAGTGTCTTCGTATTCGGCCTGTGTACCTTACTAACGGGCTTTATTGAAAGCTATGACGAGCTGGTGCTACTGCGTTTTCTAACCGGCCTTGGCCTAGGTGGTGCGATGCCAAATGCAACCGCCTTGATGACCGAGTACGTTTCTAATCGACATAGAAATGTCGCCGTCGCCGTTATCTTTTTAGGTATGCCAATTGGCGGCATAACCGGTGGCTTGCTAGCGTCGGAAATTATTCCTTTGTTTGGTTGGTCATCGCTATTTTATGTGGGTGGCATTATGCCGTTGCTATTGGTACCCATCTTGTTGTTCTGGTTGCCAGAATCACCACGGTTTTTGGTGGAACATGACGATGACAATGACGAAGTACTGCGCGTTATTGCGAGGAAAATTGAAGCTAGAGAAACGATATCTGACAGCGCTATTTTTGCTCACCATATCGAAGAAAAAAAACATTTCCCGGTCAAGGCCCTGTTTATGGACGGCCGCGCTAAAGACACCGCGTTAATCTGGGTGGTGTTCTTCTTTAATCTAATGGTGGTTTACTTTTTATATAGTTGGATTCCAACCCTGTTAGTGCAAGCGGGTTATCAACTCAGTGAGGCTTCCCGAACGGTGGTGGTGTTAAATGTGGGCGGGGCATTAGCCCCGTTTGTGTTTTCTAAACTGATTCGATCTTTTGGTTCGAAAATAGTCCTCACCAATTGTTTTGTATTAGGTGCCATCAGCATGATCGCGGTAGGGCAGCTGGGTTCATCGCTTAATCTGGTGATGATATTGTCTTTCTTCGCGGGGTTCTTTATCGTCGGCGGGCAAATTAGCCTAAATGCTCTCTCTAGCTATATGTACCCCACGCATATTCGTTCAACGGGCGTTGGTTGGGCCAATGGGATTGGCCGCTCTGGCTCAATTTTCGGTCCATTGCTAGCCGGTGCGTTAGTCACTGCTTCATTTGGTTTGAACGTAAACTTTATCGTCTTTGGTGCGCTATGTTTTGTAACGGCAACAGCTGCTTTTTTTATCAAAAATCACGAAAAAAAGATCAATTAACCCTTGAAAATAATTCTCTAAATCCACATTTCTCTACTGTCAACAACCGTATAGGAGAAATAATATGGCTTTAGTAAGATATGAACCCTGGCAAATATTACAGCAGTTTAGTAATGATATTAATCGTCAGCTTTTAGACGCTAACGAGGACAGCGCTTCATCTATCGCTACGTGGACACCGGCGGTAGATATTAAGGAAGAAGAAAACCGTTTTGTGGTTAAGGCGGATATTCCTGGAGTTGACCCTAAGGATATAGACGTCAGTATGAAAGAAGGCGTGTTATCCGTTCGAGGCGAACGCACTCAGGAATCGAAAGAAGAGAAAGACGGTTATAAGCGGGTAGAACGAATTAGTGGTAGCTTTTATCGCCGCTTTGTTTTGCCGGATACGACCGATGCCGACAATATCAGTGCTAATTACGATAAGGGCGTGCTTGAATTAGTCGTACCCAAAAAACCATTGGCTAAACCGAAACGTATCGAGGTTAAAAGCAGTGATAGTTAGGTTTTAAAAAGCTGTCAGCAAACGGGGCGAAAGCCCCGTTTTTTTATGGCTGAAAGTAAAGTCTTCAACAGCAGGTCTAGAAGGCATAGAATGTTTAAAAAAGGAATTTATATGCTAATTAAAAAACCGTCGTCGCTCGTTGATAATGACGTTACTCCACAAGATGTTTTCAACAACAGCAGGGCACTGATATCGGCTTCTCGCCGTCAATTTCTATCAAAAAGCTCTACGCTTATGTTGGCTGGTGGCTTAGCCCCGAGTACCCTATGGGCTGGCAATAAAATTGCGAACTATAAAAAAAGCGCCTTGTCGCTAAATGAAAGCCCCACGCCTTACGAATACGTGACGACTTATAATAATTTTTATGAGTTTGGTACTTCAAAAGGTGATCCCGCCGTCAATGCTCATTTGCTGAAAACTAAACCATGGAGCGTAACGATAGAAGGTGAGGTGGGTAAACCCGGGGTGTATGATCTGGAGGACATTCTTAAGCGCCAACAACTAGAAGAACGAATTTATCGCTTACGTTGCGTGGAAGCGTGGTCGATGGTGGTACCGTGGATTGGTTTTTCACTGGCCGATTTAATCAAACAGATGGAACCTACTTCAAAAGCCAAGTACGTTGAATTTACGACCTTGTACGACCCAGAACAAATGCCGGGTCAGAAACGGCGTACCCTGAAGTGGCCGTATACCGAAGGCTTGCGTATGGACGAAGCGATGAATCCACTCACCCTAATGGCGACGGGTCTGTATGGTGAAGAAATGCCGAATCAAAACGGTGCGCCTTTACGCTTGATTGTGCCGTGGAAATACGGTTTTAAAAGTATCAAGTCGATCGTAAAAATTAGATTAACAGAACAGATGCCAAAAACGTCATGGAACGAGTCGGCGCGGCACGAGTATGGCTTCTATGCTAACGTCAACCCAAGCGTGTCGCACCCCAGGTGGAGCCAAAGCAGAGAAAGAGTCATCGGCGCTCCCCTGTTTACGCCTAAACGAGACACAGAAATGTTTAACGGCTATGGCGAACAGGTCGCCGAGTTATACAAAGGAATGAACCTAAGAAGATTCTTTTAAGGGATACAATTTACCGTGGTAAGAAAAAAGCTCTCGCGGATTCAATGGGGGGTCACTAAAACGGCTGTCTTTATCCTTTGCCTACTACCGTTTATGGCCATTAGTTGGGACGCGGTTAATAATTTATTGGGGGCCGACCCTATCCAGACATTACACTTTAGAACGGGTGACTGGACGCTTCGGTTCTTGCTGATCACCTTAACGATGAGCCCACTGCAGCGACTTCTAAAAACGCCTGTTCCCATTCGATTTAGGCGAATGTTCGGGTTATTTACTTTTTTTTACGCCAGCACGCATATGATGGTCTGGTTGGTGCTAGACCAGTCATTAAGCTTAGATAATATGCTGCAGGATATTCCCGAAAGCCCGTATATTATCCTCGGTCTAACGGCGTATAGCTTGCTTATTCCGTTAGCGATCACATCAACCACAGGAATGATGCGCCGCTTAGGCCGTCGATGGACTGTGTTGCATAGAGCCGTTTACCTGATAGCCGTATTCGGCGTTATTCACTTTTTCTGGCTGACCAAACTGGATTACCAGGAGCCACTTATTTACGCGTTAATACTGAGCATTCTATTAGCGTTTAGGTGGCGAATCTTAAAGGCGGTATTTACGCCTAAGCCTGCTGCAAGTAAAACGTAGCGATGGCAGAAACGTTTACTCCTGCTAGCTGGTTATCGAATGCGCACGTGCAAACAATATGGCCTTTTATATTTAGAAAAGCAGCTAATTTAAACCGCGTTAGGGAGCGTTTTACAACGCCCGATAATGACTTTTTTGACGTGGACTGGTACGGCCAGGGTGAAAAGGGCATCGTCATTCTATTGCACGGCCTCACGGGTTGTTCTAGTTCACATTATATTTTGGGTCTGCAGGACGTGTTGGTGCGCGAAGGCTATACAACAGCTGCGATGAACTTTCGCGCCTGTAGTGGCGAGCCGAACTTAAAAGCGGGAAGCTACCACGCCGGTTTTACACAAGATATCCACCAGCTCTATCAACAGATACGTGACAAAAACCCAGCGACACCTGTCTTTACGGTTGGCTTTTCATTAGGTGGCAATATCATGCTCAAATGGCTAGGTGAACGGGCTGGGGACATACGCATAACTGGCGCAGTAGCCGTTTCCGTACCCTATAAACTCGCCAATTGTGCGGACAAAGTCGATATTGGCCTATCTAGAATGTACCGCGCCCATTTGATCGGCCAGATGAAAAAGAAACTGGACAATAAACGAAAATTCTTCAAAGAAAACAAATTAAATACCGAGCTGGACAAGCTAAACGCCCTGGGCGATTTAAACTGGATCAAATCTTTTTGGCAATTTGATAACCACGTGGTCGCTCCATTACACTGCTTTGCCGATGTGCACGATTATTACCAGCAAAGTAGCGCGATAAATTATTTAAAAGCGATTCAAACCGACACTCTACTGATTCACGCCTTAGACGACCCATTAATGACGCCCTCGGTGTTGCCAGATAAAAACCAGTTATCTGAAAGTACTGATCTATTACTCACACCGAAAGGTGGCCACGTCGGGTTTTTCAGCAGAACGCAGGCAGGAAAAATTGAGTTTTGGTTACAGTCAGCGGTGTTGAGTTATCTTGGGAGAATTTAAATAAAACCTATATTTTATTACCCGGTAAGCGTGTTTCTAATTCAGGTTGCGTCACGGAGTGTCCATGCTGGGCGGAAGCAACAGTAATTGGTGGCACTAAAGGTGGCGGCGGTAAGCCAGCAAGATAGAAATGAGTTGGCTAGAATTAAAGCCGCTTCATTTGAGGTGGCTTTTTTATGCCGATATAAAAATAGAAGGAGTTTAAAACTGTGCTCGATTATCCTTATAAAAAATAGATTATTGAGAGTGACTTGAGGGCTTAGCTAAATGAAGAGTTAAATTAAATTGGCGAACACGTTGATCTATAACCATTCCTAGAGAAACGTGAATCGCAAATATAAAATATATCGTCTAACAAAAACGCGTTATAGGTCGAAACTATAACTAATATCCAGCGTAGTTTCTGCAATTCCAAATTTAACGTCTGAGCCTAAAAAAGCAGAGTTATCTGCCGTCATATCATTACGAAAAGCATGCATAACAGCAAAGGACCATTCGGATGTTTTATTAGGCCTATAACTAAAGCCGGCCGTCAGGTGCTTAGATGGCATAGCAGGGGCAATTAAATTCATAATGGCTGATTTTCGGGGTATTTGTTCTTCCCCGTAATTGGCACCGGCGCGTAACGTTATCTTATCGTCTAGTACGTAATGAACCCCTAGCTTGAATGCATTGATGCTTCTCCAGCCAAAACCAACACCGTCTTTGGCGCCTAATAACCTATCTGGTGAAAAACCTAATGCGAGTTCGCCTGCTGTTGGTGTTGGGTTAGATATGGAATCTATTTCCTTGTAATTAATGCGCGTAGCATCAAAAGCAATTGATAAGCCATTAATGGGGGTAACGGCGATGCCAACACCAAAGTTTGAGGGAATGTCAAAATCGCCATTGTTAGCAAATAACCCCGAGTATTTTTTCATCTTAGTCATTTGTATGCGCGGGGAATAGTAAGCGCCAAATTGATACGTTTCATTGGGTTTGTAAAACCAGCCTAATTTGATACCTAAGCCGTAAGAAACCTCATCTCCTCGATCTGTGAGGCTGCCGGGGTCAGATGAAACTCCGCTAAAGAAATCTAAGCCCTGGGCACTAAATTTTTGAATGCCTAATAAGGGCGAAATGCCAATAGTATGCTTTGATTCAAACTGATAGGTATAGGTAGCTGCGATGATAAGTTGCGCGAAGTCTATACCTAAGTGGCCATCAGTTGTTACCGGATCTGCACCAATGAATCGTTCAAAAGTTTCTGTGTACAAGCGACGGCGAAATGTCGTATTTAGGCCGCCATTTCCATAAACACTTACACCAAAAGTACTCTTATCATTCAAGCGTTTGTTCCAGCCAAAATTAGGAATTAACCAGTAATCTCGTCTACTGTCATCCTTTACTGCCTCCGTACAATCACCATTCCCTGTACAGTCAAACTCAGCATCCCTTGGGATATATAAAAATCTTGCACCAATGTCAACGCCCTCCACTTGAGACATACCCGCTGGGTTAACTGCTGCAGCTAGAGTGTCTTGCGGGAA
>JASJGO010000009.1:0-6524 GCA_033791505.1 Cycloclasticus sp. | reverse complement strand
CATTTCCCTGTCATTTTGCCCAGGCGCAAAATTTGGCGTACTGTGTTTAAACGCCTGAGGTAAGTCCACCTTACTTAAAATCATGGCCGGACTAGATACTAATATTGAGGGCGAAGCACGGCCACAAGCAGGCATTAAAATTGGCTACTTGTCGCAAGAACCTCAGTTGGACGAAAGTAAAGATGTGCGCGGTAATATTGAAGACGCGCTGGGCGATTTAACCTCGGCACAAGCCGAACTAGACGCCGTGTACGCCGCTTACGCAGAACCCGATGCCGACTTTGACGCCCTCGCCGCCAAACAAGCCGAGTTAGAAAATATTCTCCAAGCAGGCGATGGGCACGATACCGAACGTACCATGGAAATTGCTGCCGACGCATTGAGACTTCCGCCTTGGGATGCCGATGTTAGCAAACTATCGGGGGGTGAAAAACGCCGCGTTGCGCTGTGTAAATTACTGCTATCAAAACCCGATATGCTGCTGTTAGACGAACCCACCAACCATTTGGACGCCGAATCCGTCGCGTGGTTAGAACGCTTTTTGCACGACTTTACCGGCACCGTGGTCGCCGTTACCCATGATCGGTACTTCTTAGATAACGTCGCCGGGTGGATTTTAGAACTGGATCGCGGACGTGGTATTCCGTGGGAAGGCAACTACTCATCGTGGCTAGAACAAAAAGACGCACGTTTAGAGCAAGAACAAAAAGCCGAGGCCTCACAAAAACGTTCGATTAAAAAAGAACTGGAATGGGTACGCTCAAACCCGAAAGGCCGTCACGCCAAAAGCAAAGCGCGGATGGCACGCTTTGATGACCTGCAATCCAAAGAATTCCAAAAACGCAGCGAAACCCAAGAAATTTACATCCCACCTGGCCCCCGCTTGGGCGACTCAGTGATTGAGGCCGTTAACGTCAGCAAATCCTTTGGTGACCGCGTGTTGTTTGACAACCTAAACTTCAAACTACCCCAAGGCGGTATCGTCGGCATTATTGGTGCCAACGGCGCGGGTAAATCCACCCTGTTTAAAATGATGGGCGGGCTAGAAGAAACCGGTGGTGGTGAGATTAAAATAGGCGAAACCGTTAAGCTCGCCTACGTGGATCAATCACGCGATGGCCTAGATGACAACAAAACCGTGTTTGAGGAAATTTCCGAAGGCAACGATATAATAACCGTTGGCACCTACGAAACCCCATCACGCGCCTACGTCGGTCGGTTTAACTTTAAAGGCTCAGACCAGCAAAAACGCATGGGCGACCTATCCGGCGGTGAGCGCAACCGTGTGCATTTAGCCAAAGTACTTAAAGAAGGCGGCAATGTGCTATTACTCGATGAACCCACCAACGATTTGGACATTGAAACCCTACGCGCCTTAGAAGAAGCCCTACTCAGCTTCCCCGGTTGCGCCGTGGTCATCTCGCACGATCGCTGGTTCCTCGATCGTATCGCCACCCACATGCTAGCCTTTGAAGGCGACAGCAACGTGGTATGGTTTGAAGGCAACTACGAAGATTACGAGGCTGATTTAAAACGTCGCTTAGGCGCAGAAGCGGATCAGCCAAGACGGATTAAGTATAAGAAACTGGCAGGATAGGGATAACGTTATTGATGGGCTACAGCGCTAAAACCAGTTGCTTGGCCCCATGATTTTCTCGAACCTACCTGGCGACATGATTTTTTGCCACTATTAGCAGCGAACGAAGGATAATCGTATGGACAACAACTCAGGACTCATTTTTGCTCTCTCACTAGATGGGCAAGGTGGCGGCAAAGAAATCGACTGGAACGCTATTAAGACATGGAGCCAAGAAAAAAGCGTTCTTTGGGTTCACCTGGACTATACTGAAAATGACACTAAAAACTGGCTATATGATGACAGCGGGATTGACCCCGTCATACTGGCTGCGTTAACGGCAGAAGAAACCCGCCCTAGAAGCCTGGTGCACAAAGACGGAATGCTAATTATTCTGCGTGGTGTCAATCTCAATCCGGATACAGACCCGAACGATATGGTCTCCATTCGATGCTGGATCGAGCAAAATCGCCTAGTGACCTTAAGGCACCGGCGCATTATGGCTGTCGATGACATTCGAAAAGCTGTTATTGCTGGAAATGGCCCCACTGGACCTGGTGATTTTCTTGAGAATCTCGCCGATCGCCTGGCCTTCCGAATGGGAACCGTTATTTCCGACGTCGACGATACGGTTGACGAGCTTGAAAATGAAGTACTAACAGAGCAGAGCTACGAACTCCGCCAGAAAATCGCTAGCATTCGCAGAACCGCCATTAGTATGCGTCGCTATTTAGCTCCACAACGCGATGTGATGACGCGCTTACACAACGAAAAGGTTAAGTGGCTCAGCGAAATGGATCGCATGCGGCTAAGGGAAATTGCCGACATCACAACGCGATACGTTGAAGACCTTGACGCTGTACGAGATAGAGCAACTGTCATTCAGGAAGAACTCAATAATCGACTGTCTGAGCAAATGAACAAGACAATGTATGTACTATCAATAATCACCGGGATTTTCCTCCCCCTTGGTTTACTGACCGGTTTATTGGGCATTAACGTCGGTGGTATTCCAGGAACAGAAAACCCCTGGGCATTCGCCGTCTTCTGCCTCATATTGGTAGGCGTCGCAGGCGGGCAAATATGGCTTTTCAAGCGGAAAAGGTGGATGTAAGGAGAGCGCCATCACTCACTTACCAGCCCCTTAGGTAGTAATAAAAAATTAGAATCAAGGCTCGTCTTGCTCGTAATAACGCCTAAGGCATTATTCAAGAGGTACGCCTAACGGCGGCCCCTAATTTTAAATTAGGCACTATTATGAAAAAAACAATCCTGCTTACCTTCTCCGTAACGCTAGTCGCAACCGCTCTTGCTACATCATTATTTTTTAACACGATCCTTGGTGCTTTTGGCCTAACAGCGACGTCTATTAGTGCCCTGAAAAATTTAAAAAACTCTCAGCTCATTACTGAACGGATGAAAAAACGACACGCGCAAAAAAAAATAAAAACCACAAAAAGGTTCGCCGCTAGATCAGGCAAACGAGTTGCTTCAACTGCTCTCGCAGCTGCAACGATCGGTACCGTAGCCGTAGTTGCTACGATGACTTATCTTGAGGTCTCGAATTATTGCGAAGATAAACAGGACCTCCAGCAAGACGCCAACATCCTATACGGAACTGACGTTGAGTTTGATCTTGACCAGTGCGTTAAAGAAAGCGAGGAAGATTCAAAAAGAATTCTGTCTGAAGTAAAGGAGCAATCAATTGAAACGGCCTCGAGTGCTTTCGACAACACGGTTCAATACAGTGCCGAGAAATGGGCCGCAATTAAAACGGCAAGCATGCAGGCTTTACAGGCAACCGGTGATGGCGCGTCTGAATTATGGGACTCAACTAAAGCCTGGCTAGTGGAATGATGCCCAAGTAAGCTATCTAGGCGGTTGCTTCGTGCCTGTTGAGCAAACAAAAGAAAAGAACGCCCTGGCGGCAAAAAATAGACGCTAGCTTAATTATTAGAAATTACTTAAAGTAATAAGCAACATACGCAAATAGAAACGGCTAAGGCAGGCCTGTGTTTAGTCCTTGTTTGTTCTTTATTATCGTATTACAGGGAACTATAGTCCGTCTATGTAAAAGGATTACAGGGACTTTATATACCCCTTAATGACAAGTTATGCTTTTAATGAGTATTGGAGCTTTGAATGGATTTAACTTGGGTGAATGTCGCAGATACGGCAGTTAAAATTGGGCTTGGTGCCCTGATATCTGCGTTGGCAGCTTACATTGTGCTTGTTAGAAGTCAGTCGCATGAGAATCAAAAAGAATATAGGGAACATTTTTATAAGCTGCAGGAAGAAAAGAAATCGAAATATGTAGAGCTACTAGTCCAATCACAAGAGTTAATTCAAAGTCACCTATACACTAGCTGCTCACCTGATTCCGATACCTATAAAAAATACCTCCGTGCATTCAATGAGATTCAAATAATATCAAATGATCCCATAAGACAAGCTGCCTTCAACTTGGTATCAGATGTTCAAGTGTTTATCTTTCTCAACAAAAACCAGCAGGAAGTCGATCTGCTCGACAAAATGGTTGCATCTGCCAGAGAGAACGTTTCCATGTTTCAGAAAGTGGCTCAGGATGAGGTGACGAAATACTATCAAAAAACATAACAATTCAATCAACGTCGCGTCCTTGTGGCCGGGTGCACCAAAGCTGCGCCGGTTGTTGAGGCGTTATTCCACTGGATGAAATCATGAACTGGATCAAAAAACTTTTTGGGAAGCCTAATGAGCAAGACAATCTAGGGTCTGTTGCAGATGAAATAAATTCAAAGATGGATGAAATACGCCAATCAGGTTCAGTCGATGGTCAACACTACACAGATAGTATTGAGAAGGTCAAGCAGTTGAAGCGAGAAGGAAAGCACCAAGACGCCATAAATATTTTGCTACAGGCTGTAGACTCAACAGAGAAAGAGTCAGAGTTCGCCGGTGAGGGTTGGGGTGTAGCACCTTGGTATTATGAGCAGCTTGCAATTATTTACCGCAAAGAAAAGGAATATCAGAAAGAGGTAGAAATTCTTGAACGTTACGCAGCTCAGCCTAAGGCACCTGGTGCAGGACCTCAAAAGCTGGCAGAAAGGCTTGCCAAGGCTGAAGAACTGCTGGCTAAACAGAACAAAGCATAACCAGGCGCTCAAGCGGGACGCCGCAAAAGCGCGGCGCCCCTTACCTTTACGTTAGTTGCAAATGAAAATCTGCATAGAATATATAACTGGAGAATAAGTTGGATACCAAACAAGAGCTAACAGATAAAATTCAAGAAAAAGAAGCTCAGTTGTATCGGGCGCAAAGAGAAAGCGAAGCATGGAATAAGGGGAAAAATAAAAACTCATCTAATGCCCCAATTTCTAAAATACTTGTGGAATCTTTAAAAAAAGAAATAAGTGAACTAGAGCAAAAACTTGGTGCATTATAAGATCAACAAGCAACTAACAAGTCGTTCAAAATTGACCGCCAAAAAGCGGCGGCAATTTAACTCTAACGTTAGACATACCAAGGGATTGTAATAGTGTCAGAAAAAGCAGAAATCAAAGTTTTTGAACTAACACAGAAAATACTGGAAAATGGAGAAGCTTACATCTTAGGTCATACAAATAAGAGTAAACTTGAATTATGGTTTTTTCGGCACCTAATATTTCCAATTAATTTTTTACTGAAAGGTTCAGAAGAATTCTTTAAACCATTTATGAAATGGTCAATTATGTCAGTGCTTTTCATCCTATTTGGTTTGTTTATTATCAAAAATGTCCAACTGACAAGTGAACTGTCTTCAATCGTTCTAAGTTTCTGTATTTATATACCGATGGCTTTGGTAATGTTTTCTGTACCAAGCACATATGCTTATTACGGCGTAGACTCCAAAAAAGTTGACGCTGTAGTTAAACATATCGAAGACTTAAATATTCAAAATACAGAAACCATCGAATGTATTCTTACTAATTTAGAAAGCATAAATTCACGAATTATTACTCGAGTTTCTACATACAAATGGCTTGTTGGTGCTTCCTGGGGATTGTTTACACTTCTTTTAAATCAACAAATTAATTTAGTTTTAAAAATAAGCCCTGAATCATGGCAATCTAGTCTCCAAAACAACGTTCTTGGTTTATCAATATTTATAATTATTACCATAGTGGCACTATGGATTATCACTAGTTATAAAAGGGCTTCTGAACTACTTATAAAAACCCTTGAATTTGGCTTAATTGAAGTAAAACATAAATTGGATATCGCTAAAAATGTCTAACAAGCAAGTCAAGTGCGCTCGCGCTCTGCTCGCTGGGACTTTCGCTACGCTCCAGCCCCTTACTTAAATCGTTATGTGCTGCTAGTATCGACAGATGGAACCCATAAATAATGAAAAGTAAGTTATACATTATAGGAAATGGGTTTGATATATATCATGGCTTAGATACTAAATATCATACATTTGGGTTGTTTCTAAAAAATAATCATATAACTATTTATGACCACTTAATTGAATACTATGGGTTTTCAGATTTAGATATAAATGATGCTCTTTGGGCCGAATTTGAAAATAGTTTAGCATTACTGGATTCTGATACGGTATTAGAAGCTTATAGCGATTCAGTTGCTACCCCAAGCTCTCCTGATTTTAGAGATAGGGATTGGAATACTTTTGCTATTGATATCGAAATGATTGTTGAAGAGTTAACTGTAAAGCTATTTAAAGCATTTAGAGAGTTTATTTTAAACGTTGAATATCCAAATCATTTAAGTGTTAAACATCTTCCTTTAGATAAAAATGCTTTGTATTTAACATTTAATTACACCGACACCTTAGAGAGATACTATGGAATTCCTAGAGAAAACATTCTCCATATTCATGGGAAAGCTAACTCTAAAGATAACGTATTTATTCTTGGGCATGGTATAGACCCTCAGAGTTTTGAATCTGAAGACCCTAAACCACCTAAAG
>JASJGO010000008.1:0-3806 GCA_033791505.1 Cycloclasticus sp. | reverse complement strand
TCAACTAAATCGATGACCGGTCATATGCTGGGTGCAGCTGGTGGGGCCGAGGCGGTTTTCTCTGTGCTGGCGATTCGTGATCAGGTAGCGCCACCGACCATTAATCAATTTACGCCAGATCCTGAGTGTGATTTAGATTATGTGCCGAATGAAGCTCGGCCAATGGATGTTGATGTTGTAGTATCAAATTCCTTTGGCTTTGGTGGTACCAACGGCACGCTCGTATTCAAACGATTTTAATATCATCCGCTCCAGGTGACTCTGGTATTTAAAGATTGCGGGAGTTTTTCTAAAGCAGAAATCCCGTTTGATACCGATTTATTAAATTGTCACGCCTTTAATCCTCAGCGTTACCCCTTTCTACTCGAAAGCCATCATTTAAATAATGTAAATACGGGTTTCGATATTTTGTTTGCCTTCCCTGGGGAAAAAATAGAGTCTTACGAACTTGATGACTCAAGTTTTTTTACAACATTTGATCAACGCTTTCACGATCTCAAAAAATCTCTCACTAAGACGATCGATAATTCCTTTCCTTTTACCGGTGGCTGGTTCGTTTTTCTAAGTTACGAACTAATTGCTGCCATTGAGTCCAGGCTTTCAACGATTAAAACCAATGGTTTTTTACCCGTGGCCAGTGCGGTTCGTATCCCCGTTGCGATTATCAAAAAACATCAGGATAAAACCTGCTGGATTGTATGTGAAACAGGTCAGGAGGCGCTAATTGATAAAGTTTGGTCTGATCTTCAACTGCTCGATAATGATTACGAAACAACGCGGCCTGAAGTACTACTAGAAGAAGACGACCCTGCCTTATTCATTAACGGCGTAGAAAAAATTAAATCTTATTTAATCGAAGGGGATACTTTTCAGGTTAATTTATCGCGCCAGTGGAAGGGACAGTTATTAAATAAGACGAATTATTTGGATATATATCGCGCGCTTAGACAATATAACCCATCGCCTTTCGCGGGCCTGGCGCGTTTTGGTAATAGCGTTATTTGTTCTTCATCTCCAGAACGCCTAGTCAGTTGTGCTGATCATATCCTTCAAATGCGACCTATCGCTGGTACACGCCCGCGAAACGATGATGATTTTGTAGATAAAAAGCTCGCTGACGAATTATTGGTGAATTCAAAAGAAAATGCCGAGCACATCATGTTGATTGACCTTATTCGGAATGATCTCGGCAGGGTTTGTCAGACGGGGTCGGTTCACGTCGATGAACATATGAGCCTTGAGTCTTACGCTGCAGTTCACCATATAGTGTCCAATGTACGCGGAGAGTTATTGGCTGACGTAACCCCTACCGACATCATTAAGGCCGTTTTTCCAGGTGGGACGATTACAGGCTGCCCTAAAATTCGTTGTATGGAAATTATTGATGAGTTAGAAAATACGTCACGGGGTGCATATACGGGCTCGATGGGTTATATCAATAAAAATGGTGATCTTGACCTGAATATACTGATCAGGACGCTGACCATCAGCGGCGAGCAAATAAGTTTCAGGACAGGCGCCGGTATTGTCGCGGATTCTACCGCGGAAAATGAACTGCAAGAAACCCGGCATAAAGCTAAAGCGATACTGAACGCTTTAAATATTCATGCAGCCTAAGTTTTTAATCAATGGTGAGTTGGGGCAGACGATCAGCCCGTTCGACAGAGGCTTTCAATACGGTGACGGGCTTTTCGAAACGATTTTAGTACAATCGGGCTGTCCTATTTTTTTAAACGAACACTTAGATCGTTTACAAAAAGGCTGTGATGTATTGGGTTTCCCTGCTGTAGGTACAGAATTGATAATCAAGGAAATCACAACGCTGGTTAACGGTTCTCAGCACGGTGTATTAAAAATAGTGCTATCGCGTGGTGTTGGCGAGAGAGGGTTTTTACCACCGGATAGTCCGACAGTGACACGGGTTATTTCATTTAGTCCATCTAACGTCGCCGTTAATCGCACTTTAGTCAGTATGGCTTTAATGCAATGTGAAACAAGGCTGAGCAAGCAACCTTTATTAGCCGGCATAAAGCACCTGAATCAATTAGAACGTATTTTAGCCCGACGGGAACTCGGCCATAACAGCGGAGTTGAAGGGCTGATGCTCGATACAGATGGAAAAGTGATAGAAGGTACGATGAGCAATCTGTTCATGGTAAAAAATAATGTTTTAATGACACCTAAACTGGATAATAGTGGCGTGCTAGGCGTGATACGTTGCTCCCTGATTCAACGAGCTAAGCAAGATGGAATTGATTGCAGAGAACTTGAGTTAACACTAGATGATATAAAAAATGCAGATGAGATTTTTATGACGAACAGTTTAATGCCCGTTAGCGCTATTAATAGCTTAAATATAGATTCAAGCCGCTCGCCTAAAAAAATAGGCGCATACGCTAAATGGGCGCTGGATTGTGTTTTAAAATATACTCAGCGCCAGATTGAATGCGATAGGTACCAGTAACGATGAGAAGACTCCTTGCGTTAACTATTATTGTATTGAGCCTGTCAGGGGGCTGGTTGTGGATGCTGTACCAACACTCGATTAATAATTCTTATATTTCTGATCAAACAGGTTCTGTTACCGTTACCATTCCAAGGGGGCAGAATCTGAATCAAATTATTTCTACCTTGAGCGATCATGGAGTGGTTGATGGGCGATGGTTCAAATGGCTCGTCCGATTTGAAGGCGCTGCAAATAAAATACAGGCCGGTGAATACGAGTTTTCTGCAGGTTTAACGCCGGTTCAAATTTTGAATTTTTTGCTTAAAGGAAAGGTCAATCAATACGCACTGAGCATTATAGAGGGGCAAACTTTTAAAGAGGTTTTAAAAGATATTCAGGCGCATTCCGCGATTAAAGCGACGTTGCCAGCTAAAGCGGAAATGGCTGAATATACCGAGATAATGAATATTCCTGAAAAACATTTAGAAGGTTTATTGTTACCCGAAACGTATTTTTTTATTAAAAATACGAGCGATACTGAGATTATTAAAAGGGCGTATCGTGCAATGCAAGTTTTTGTAAATTCAGCCTGGCCTCTAAGGAACGAAAAGCCCAGTATAAAAACCGTGTACGACGCGCTTATTCTGGCGTCTATTGTGGAGAAAGAAACCGCTGTTGCTGCTGAGCGTACACGGATTGCCGGACTGTTTCTACGCCGTCTTGAAATAGGAATGAAGCTACAAACCGACCCGACCGTTATCTACGGAATGGGGGATAGCTATAAAGGGGATATAAGGTTCCGTGATTTGCGAAAAGATACCCCCTATAACACGTACACACGGTATGGCTTACCTCCAACGCCTATAGCCATGCCTGGCAAAGAGTCTATACGGGCCGTGTTTCATCCAGTTGAAACAAAAAGTTTATATTTTGTATCGAAGGGTGATGGTACGCACGTATTTTCAGAAAATCTTAAGCAACATAATGCAGCGGTCGATCAATATCAACGGAATATAAATAAATGAAAGTTGGCAAGTTTATAACCCTGGAAGGTGTGGAAGGTGTAGGTAAATCTACCAATTTGAGTTTTATCGCCAGTTACCTTGAGAAGGCCGGCAAAACGGTGCTGACAACAAGAGAGCCAGGCGGCACGAGTATCGCTGAAGATATACGCGCATTGCTGTTAGACCACCATGAAGAGTTGCTATGTAACGAGGCAGAACTGCTGCTAATGTTTGCTGCTAGGGCGCAACACTTGAACCATGTGATCAAGCCTGCTTTACAGGCTGGGAAATGGGTCGTTTGTGATCGCTTTACAGATGCAACCTACGCTTACCAGGGTGGTGGGCGACACTTCAAT
>JASJGO010000007.1:0-3130 GCA_033791505.1 Cycloclasticus sp. | reverse complement strand
AACAGGGCAAAAAAGATCAGCCCCAACATTTGACCATTGGCCGCGGCGGCGACAATATTAGTCGGCACCATGCGTAAAAATATAGCCGTTAAATCGCCCGCGCCTTTGCCTTCAACCTTAGCAGTAATATCGCTGATGTCTTCGCTTAAGCCCACTCTGTCGCGAACCGGTTCACCATCGATAATACCGGGCTCAATAATGTTGACCAATACCAGGCCAATTAAAATCGCGATAACACTGGTAGAGAGATAATAGCTTATCGTTTTACCACCCAATCGCCCCAGGCCACCCAGGTCACCCATATTGCCAATACCACAAATGATTGACGATACTATCAGCGGCACAATCAGCATTTTTAGCGCATTAAGAAATAATGTTCCTAAAAATACGTAGCCATCATAAAATGTAAAAAAACCTATTCCAGCGTTTTCACCCGATAAAGTACCAGCAACTATAGCCAGGCCTATCGCTATAAAAATCTGCCAGTGGAGTTTCATTATTGTTACTCAGATTTTTTTGCAAAGACCACGTTGGCGTCAACACTCAAATTCGCCAACGAGGCGGCGAGCGTTACCTCACCTGATAATTGAGCCAGGAATTTCTTAAATGAATCACGAGAAGCCTCTGTAATATCGGCATGATCACCGTCGGTTATCTTACTCAACTCAATAATTGCAACGTCACCATTGTTAAGGACGACTTGCTTGAGAGTCGGCTTTCCTTCTGTTGGGTGTGCCATACTGAACGCATCCCTTAAAAGTTCTGCGGGCACATTGCTATCATTACGAGTCACCGGGCCAATATCCACAATCGATATACCCTCAACTCTCCCAATATCATTTAATGTTTGACCTGCGTTTATTTTAGCCAGAGTCTCATCGGCTTTAGACCTGAGAAGCCGTATGGCTTTATCCGTTTTAACCGACAGCCCTACTACGCCTCTCACCTCGACTAAGGGTTGAACCTGCTCAGGTTTATGCTCTTTAATACGAAGAATAACGAGCTGTTCAGGCCCAAGCTCAAGTGCGTCGCTATTATTACCCGCCAGTACATCCTCATTAAAAGTTGCTTGCCGAACCTTATCAAATGAGGCGATACCTTCGCCTTTTTCTTCACTAAATGTTGCCTGCTGTTGAATACTTAAGTTTAATTCCTCGACTAAAGGATTCAGTGAACTGGGGTTTTCAAAACCTAATTCGGCAAATCGTTCAGCATGTTGATAAAACATATCTAAGGCTATTTTGCGTTTTAACTGCTTCTCAACGTTTGCTTTAACCGTTTCGTACGGCTTAGTTTTAGCTGGCTCGTTTTCAGTTAATTTAATAATTTGAAAACCATAACTTGTTTGGATAATATCACTCGTCTCACCTACTTTAAGTGATGCGATAGCTTTTTCTAGAGAAACGTCCAACAGGCCATCAGTAATAATACCTATATCGCCGCCTGATTTTGCTGAACCAATATCATCAGAAAACTCTTTTGCCAGTTCTGCAAAATCGTCACCTGCACTGATTTTAGCCATTACACTCGCAGCCCGTGCTCGTTTATTCTCAGCTTCTGCCTCGGAAGCGCCATCTGGTACTTCAAAAAGAATATGACTTGCTCTACGGCGACCCAGCTCAGTAAAAGATGCAGCCTCATTTTCATAAAACTCCAATAATTCAGCTTCAGATGGTTTAAGACCTGACATTAAATTATTTAAACTTAATTCAACGTACTCAATGGAGGCTTGCGCGGGCACTTTATACAAATGCTCATTTTGTGCGTAATGTTCATTTAACTCATCGTCTGTCACGTCAACCTTATCAATAACAGATGATAGTGCTAATGATAAATAACGAATATCTCGAGTTTGGTTATTAAGGCGATAAAAATCGCTTATTTCGCTTTCATCTACCAGTGTTGTTTCAACTATTGCACTAATAAACTGGTCACGTTCAAGCCCTGTTTTTACCTGTTGAACGAACTCATTCGTGGTCAGGCCTTTAGCTCGTAATAACTGCGTGTAACTATCTTTATCAAAACGCCCATCTTTTTGAAAAACGTCTAATGTAGAGATAACCTCGAGGATACTTTTTTCTGAAACGGCGTAACCATCTTCATTTACTGTATATAAGATAAGTCGCTCTTGTACTAAACGATTTAACGCCTCATTTCGTACCGCTTCTTCGTTGAATAATTTTGGTGAAAATTGCTCGCCATACTGTTGCTTTAATTCACCCATCCGCTGCTGGAAGGCGTTATTTACATCGGCTTGATAGATTTTATAGTCGCCAATTTCTGCAACAGGAGCTTCGGAGCCACCAGTGGTGTAATTCTGCAAACCAAATAGTGCAAACGGAATTGAAATCAACACCAGAATGACCATTCCTAACCAGCCTTTAACGTGCGTTCTTAGTCTATCTAACATAAATATAACCTACGTATAATTTTCAAAAAAAAACCCTAAGACCATACTGGCCTTAGGGTTGTTTTGGCGGAGCGGACGGGACTCGAACCCGCGACCCCCGGCGTGACAGGCCGGTATTCTAACCAACTGAACTACCACTCCAATTTGGTGGGTGCTGAGGGGATCGAACCCCCGACATTCGCCTTGTAAGGGCGACGCTCTCCCAGCTGAGCTAAGCACCCCTAGTGCAGAGGAGGCGCTAGTTTACAGAGTCTTTTAAAGTTTTTCCAGCTTTAAATGAAGGAATTTTTGAAGCTTTAATTTGGATGGTTGCACCGGTTTGTGGATTACGGCCAGCACGAGCAGAACGCTCTTTTACTGCGAACGTTCCAAAGCCAATAAGAGAGACTGAATCGCCACCTTGAAGTGCTGTTGTTACTGATGAAATGGTTGCATCTAGAGCGCGACCAGCGTCGGCTTTAGTTAGTCCTGAAGTTTCAGCTATTGCATTAATTAGTTCTGATTTGTTCATTTTATTCCCCCAATAGGATTGTTAATAATTTTTAAATACATGGATTATTTTTCTGCCGAAATATAAATCTAATGTCTATCTAAATATGGGAAAGACCGATTTAGCTATTACAGCATTTAACAATACTCTTAATAAAAGCACTGACTCAGTTGATATTAGTAATGCATACAAAGGTCTGGCAAATGCATATATTAAAAAGAATCAGCTAA
>JASJGO010000006.1:0-14352 GCA_033791505.1 Cycloclasticus sp. | reverse complement strand
GATGATTGTAGCCGTTGTATGCGCATTATCTACAATGAGTTTGCTGGTTATCAGTGGCAACACCATTCATATCATGAGTTCGATGATCCCTATTTTCATTATGCCCATTGCCATTCTGGATGCGATTCATATTTTGTCGGATTTTTTTGATCGTTACGGCCAAATACAAGATAAGCGAAAAACTATAATTTACGTCATGGATGAGCTGTATAAACCGATGCTCATCACCACCTTAACTACTATGGCCGGCTTTGCTTCCCTTGCCTTAACACCGATTCCGCCGGTGCAGACCTTTGGTATTTTTATATGCTTAGGCGTGTTTCTAGCCTGGATTTGGACAATAACCTTTATTCCCGCTTTTATCATGTCTATTTCTGACGAAAAACTCGCCAGCTTTATCAGTAAAACTGATAATAAATTGCCTGTCCGCACCTCATTGATGACCCGTTTATTGAAAAAAACGGGACTGTTCAGTTACCAAAACCCCGTCTTAATCACCCTGGTAACAATGGCAACTATTGCCATTGCTATCTATGGAATAGGCCAAATTACAATCAACGACAACCCGACCAAATGGTTTGCGAAATCACACCCTATTCGCATTTCTGATCGTGTTTTAAACGAACATTTTGGCGGCACCTACATGGCCTACCTCGCCTTTGAAGTAAATGATAATGCAGTAGCAAATATCGACTTTAAACCAGCACTCTTAAAACGCCTGGAACAAAGCAGACACGAAACCAGGGCAGATAGTTACCTTAATAGCGATGGGGTTTTTGACCAGTTGAAACACGCCATACAACAACACACAAGCGACGAAGAAAGCCTAAGCGAACACTTAAACACCCTGATTGATGACAAACTTGATAAGGCTAGCGACGAAGAGTTCGACACCTGGGATCAGGCACAACTGTTTATAGACCGTGAACGTCAGCGCGGTGATATTTTCAAGCAACCAGATGCGCTCAATTACATGAGTGAACTACAGACTTATATCAACGGTCTTGAGGTCGTTGGCAAATCCAACAGTCTTGCTGACATTGTTAAAACCGTACACCGGGAACTCTTACTCGGCAAAGCAGAACAGTTCAGAATTCCTGACTCATCCAACGCCGTAGCGCAAACACTAATCACCTATCAAAACAGCCACCGGCCCAATGATTTGTGGCATTTTGTCAGCCCTGATTATCGTAAATCGAGTTTATGGGTGCAGCTTAAAAGCGGGGATAATAAAGATATGTCTTATGTTGAACAGAAAGTAGCCGAGTATATTAGCGAACACCCCATGCCTTATAACCTGCGCGCTAACTGGTTCGGCCTGACGCATATCAACGTTGTTTGGCAAGAAAAAATGGTCAAAGGCATGGTCAAATCATTTGCCGGTAGCTATATCGTTGTGCTTATCATAATGATTTTAATGTTTAGATCTATTCTTTGGGGCCTGCTCTCCATGATCCCGTTAACGGTTACCGTTGGCCTTATCTACGGCATTATCGGTTTAATCGGCAAGGATTACGATATGCCCGTGGCCATATTAAGCTCGCTCAGTATTGGGTTAGCGATTGATTACGCCATTCATTTTTTAAGCCGTGCCCGAGAATACTGCCATCAATACGGTTCCTGGCAAGCGGCTATAGAGCCATTATTTCGTGAGCCCGCCATGGCCATTTCACGTAATGCGATTGTTGTCGGTGTGGGTTTTTTACCTTTATTAGCCGCGCCGTTAGTGCCTTATCAAACGGTGGGGATCTTTATCGCCGCAATTTTATTCCTCGCCGGCATCAGCTCTTTGTTAATTTTACCCGCGCTGCTCACCCTGACACAAAGGTACTTTTTCAAAAAATCTCATTAAATCGTGTTAATTGGAGTTTCATAATGAACATAAAACAATTCTTATTGGCCATCAGCATCTTGCTAGCAGCTAGCCTTGCTATAGCTGAAACACCTAGCATTGATGAGATTATTAATCGCACTAATCAAATGGCTTACTACCAAAGTAAGGACGGCCGTGCCAAGGTTAAAATGACCATCAGTGACGCTCAAGACCGCGTTAGAACACGTGAGTTCATGATCTTACGACGAGACGAACCCAGCACTGATGAAATTAAAGATCAGGCTTACCTTGGTGAACAAAAACTGTATGTGTATTTCAACCGACCTGCCGATATAAACAAAATGGTCTTTATGGTGCACAAGAAAATAACTACCGATGATGATCGCTGGTTATATTTACCATCACTGGACCTGGTAAAAAGAATCGCCGCCAGCGATAAAAGAACCAGCTTTGTTGGTTCCGATTTTCTTTATGAAGACGTATCTGGCAGAGGCTTACAAGAGGACACTCACAGCCTGATAGGCACCGATGATAATTATTTTATTATTGAAAATACGCCGATTAATGCCGATGATGTCGAATTTGCAAAATATATTATGTATATCCACAAGACCACCTTCTTGCCGATACAAACCGAATACTACGACAAGCAGGGGGCAAAATATAAAAGCTATACTGCCTTAGCGATTGAGACCATTGATGGTCACCCCACTATCACCCAATCGGAGGCCAAAAATCTGGCTACGGGTAGTAGCACTTTAATGGAATATAGCCACGTTGAGTATGATATTGCCCTACCTGAGGATATTTTCAGTGAACGATTCTTGCGTAAAGCACCTAGAAAATTCTTACGTTAAACCAATAAGCTTGATTGCCCTGCCATGCGCCTAAGTTCTCTTATACTCGCTGTCGTACTCGCATCGAGTAGCTCTCATATCTTGGCCGCACCGCCCTTACCCTCGGGGATATTTAATGCGCCAACTTTGCCCGAAGGTATTGATAAGCCGAATAGTCCTACTAAAATGGATTCCCGTTTTAGTCAGCCTCAGACCTTTAATATCAATGGTTTCATGGATTTACGTAGTGGTTTTCGCACGCAAAAAGACGCCCACGAGGGTCAACAACCTTTAAATGAAACACGTCTACAATTAGAACTTCAAAAAGAAATAGGGCCCGTATCAATCAATTTGACCAGTGACTTTATCTATGACGCCGAAGCCAGTCAGCACGCCATTGATTTAGATAAGGGCAAAGGATGGATTGATTTAAGAGAAGCCAGTATTGCCTTTAGCCCCTTCCCATTTATAGATATAAAGGCTGGGCGACAAGTTCTTACCTGGGGAACAGGTGACCTGATCTTTATTAATGACCTATTCCCAAAAGATTGGCAGGCTTTTTTTATTGGCCGCGATCTTGATTATTTAAAAGCCCCGTCAGACGCGATTAAAACTTCGTTTTTTACCGACATCGGCAATATCGATATAGTTTACACTCCACGATTTGACGCTGATCGAGGTATCACCGGGGAAAAGCTCTCTTACTACAACCCGCTAAGCAACTCACAAAGCGGTGAAAACAGCATCATTAAACCAAAAAAACCTCATTCAGATGAGTGGTCAATGCGTATCTACAAAAATTTTGGCAGCAGCGAACTCTCCCTTTATGGCTATCACGGCTTTTGGAAAAGCCCTCTTGGCTTCGACCCTGGCAGCAATAAAAACCGTTACCCGCTGTTGCGCTCGGTCGGCGCTAGCCTTAGAAAACCGCTTTGGCGTGGCATTACCCATGTTGAGTTAGGGTATTACGACTCATATGAACGAGGCGCTGCCAAAAATCCGTTTACCCCAAATAGCGAAACGCGATTTTTAATAGGCTATGAACAAGAGTTGATTAAAAACTTCACCATCAGCGTGCAATATTACCTTGAGTGGATGCAAGATTACGGCAAATATGAAAGCAGTTTGGAAGCGATTGGAGCCGCTGTTAAACGAGATAAAATAAGACACGTATTGACCAATAGGCTGAGCTTATTAACACACCAACAAAATGTCACCTGGTCCTTATTTACTTTTTACTCACCCTCAGATGCCGATGCTTATTTACGCCCTAACGTCAGTTACAAGGTTAATGATCAATGGACGATTGAGGCGGGTGGCAACTTCTTTGTAGGCGAAGAAAATAATACCTTTTTCGCTCAGTTTAAGAATAACAATAATATCTACGGATCCATCCAGTACGGATTCTAAAGCTCAAGCTGCTATAAGGCCTATAATGCCAAGCCAATTAACCACAATGAAGGACTAAGCATGAGTGACTTACCCCGCTGCCCCAAATGTAATTCAGAATACACCTACAAAGACGGCAACATGCTTATTTGCCCAGAATGCGCACATGAATGGTCTAGCGATACGTCAGCCGACAGCAGCGATGACGGCCTTGTCGTTAAAGACGCTAATGGAAATCTATTACAAGACGGCGATACCGTGTCGGTCATCAAAGACTTGAAAATAAAAGGAACCTCATCCGTCGTTAAAGTCGGCACTAAAGTTAAAAATATCCGTCTGGTTGAAGGCGATCACGATATTGATTGCAAAATCACCAGCATTGGGCCGATGAAACTTAAATCTGAATTCGTTAAAAAAGTATAAACGTAACAGCTGATAGTGAGTTTAAAAAATTTGCTTAGATGCATTCGACATATGCATTGCAACCCAATATCATACCAATCGTATCAAAAGGAGGAATTGTAATGACTATAAACGAATACATCAGAGCCATCGCAGGAAGTTTTGTGGTGATCTCGTTAGCATTAGGTTTTTTCGTGAGTCCCTATTGGTATCTTTTTACGGCCTTCGTTGGTCTAAATTTATTCCAATCCGCATTTACCAAATGGTGTTTAATGGAAGATATTTTGGAAAAACTTGGCGTTGCGCAGAAATCCTTATAGTTTTGCCCATAAAGAATCAGGTAGCGCTTATTTTATTAAGCCTGCTCATGTATGGCCCCATTGATACGTAAGGTTCCCGTGCTGATAATTGGCGGCGGCCCAGTGGGTTTAACCTTGGGTATGGACTTAGCTTCTCGCGGGGTAGAAACCCTAATTGTTGAACAACGCGCCGCTTTTGAAGCGCCTGACCCCCGATGCAATCACGTTGCAGCGCGTTCTATGGAAGTATTTAGACGCCTGGGCGTCGCCGAAGACGTTCGCAACACCGGCCTACCCGCTGATTATCCGCATGACGTTTCTTATACCACCAGCTTGTTTGGCTACGAACTGGGGCGTGTGCGTATTCCATCCCGAGAAAATCGTTTTAACGACGAAGGTTATGCCGATGGTGGCTGGCCAACACCAGAACCACCGCACCGAATCAATCAATTTTATCTTGAGCCTGTTTTGTTTAAACACGCGACAAGTTTTGAAAAATTGACGATTATTTCTAACTTTCACGCCGATAGTATTACCGAAATGGATGGTTTTACCCGCGTCACTGGGACCGACTTAAAAACGGGTGTAAAACTGGAGTTTGATGCCCAATATGTAGCCGGTTGTGACGGCGCGAGCAGTATGGTACGCAAAACTTTGGGTATTAAATTGCAAGGCGACGACAATTTGATGCACGCGATGATGGCGACCATTACAGCACCCAATTTGCTGGATAAAATACACAGCAAACCCGCCTGGATGTATTGGGTACTCAGCCCACGCCAACCCGGCATAGTCGTCGCCTTAGATGGCAAAGACGAGTGGGTCGTGCATTCGGTTTTTTCGAAAAAACCTGATGAAGATAGCTTCAACTGGGACAAGGCCGTTCGGGAATGTATCGGTGGCGACATCGACTTTACTATCCATACTAAAAAACCCTGGGGTGGTCGCCGCTTATTGGCCGATAAATTTTCTGTTGGCAATATTTTCATTCTGGGTGACGCGGCACATAACTGGATACCTATGGCTGGCTACGGCATGAATGCTGGGATAGCCGATGCTGTAAATTTGGCGTGGAAATTAGCGGCGGTCATCAACGGTTGGGCAGATGAAAAGATACTGCGATCCTTTGAATCCGAGCGTCGCCCTATTCTGGATCAAGTATCGTCAATTGCGATGAATGTTCGAAAAAATAATGACTTATCTATCCCTGCCGCCATTGAAGAAGCCACCGATGAAGGCCAGGCGCTGCGTGAGAAGATAGGCCAATATATGATGCAAACCGATGCAGCTCAATTCGCTTGTATCGGTTTAAACTTCGGTTATTTTTACGAAGGCTCCCCCGTTATAGCCTACGACGAAGGAACACCACCCACCTACACTATAGGAACGTATACGCCATCAACCTGTCCGGGCTGTCGGGTACCACATATTTGGTTAGACGATGGTCGCTCTCTTTTTGACGCTTTAGGGCAAGACTATACTTTGCTTAACTGTGACCGTTCTATTGATACTTCAGGGCTCACGCAAGCCGCAAAAACGATGAAACTTCCACTAACGATTATTGATTTGGCTGGTCAAACTAGCGCCTCCCTTTATGATGCTCCATTACTGCTCGTTCGCCCAGATCACCACATCGCATGGCGCGGAAAATCACTGCCTGAAAACCCGATGGAATTGATTGAAGTAATTCGTGGTACAAACTAAATACAATACGCCCCGTTTCTATATAAGCCCGATTTTTGTAAACAAAGGATATTTATGTACACCAATGAAGACCTAAATAGCGCTATAACTAAAGGCATTTTCACCGAACAGTCCGTGAATAAATTTCGCTCACTCGTAGCAGAAAAAAATAACCTATCCGCTGTTGATGAAGAGAACTTCAGGCTTATCTCGGGCTTCAATGATATTTTTGTTGTGATCGCTTGCCTATTGCTTTTGGCTTCATCCGCCTGGGTTACAAATAGTATTCACCCTGTTTTTTCCATCGGCGTGGTGGCTGCTTTGTCCTGGGGGTTGGCTGAGTTTTTTGTACTAAAACGTAGAATGGCGCTACCAGCCATTGTGTTACTTATTTCATTTGTCGGTAGTGTTTTTGCCCTGGTGATCTATGCTTACGCCAGCTACTACGAGAACCCCTTTAGCTTTGCTAGCTCTTCGGAAAGTGCTTTTATGCTGGCCGCTTCGATATCAACGCTGGCCGCATGGCTACACTGGAAACGCTTCGCCATACCGATAACCATAGCCGCAGGAATGGCCGCGGCTGCCACCTTCGTCATATCACTATTAGTGTATATCATGCCGAGCCTAAAAGATTTCACCATGTCCTTAGCCTTTTTAGCCGGCGTGTTTACGTTTTGCATCGCCATGATTTGGGATGCGGCAGACCGTAAGCGCGTGACACAAAAATCCGATATCGCTTTTTGGCTTCACTTGCTATCGGCTCCTTTAATCGTCCACCCTATTTTTGCCGGCCTGGGTATTTTTGATGATAGCCAAAGTTCCGCCAGCCTGGTTATTATCGTGGTGCTTTATATCGTCTTATCGACTATTTCTTTGGCGATTGATAGACGGGCTTTTATGGTGTCATCCCTAGTCTATATTTTATATGCCTTAACGACCCTGTTAAAAACCTATGGCTTAGCGGGCGATAGCTTTGCATTTGCCGGTGTATTAATTGGTTTTTCTCTGTTGGTTTTATCAGGTTTCTGGCATAAGGCACGTTATCAATTGGTGCACCACTTACCTCCTTCTATTCAACAGAAGATTCCTTTTACTAGTTAAAACCAGCTAAGTATAAAACCAAGGGACAGCCAGCTTGATTTTAGAAAAAAAGCACGGCTTTTCGCACCCGTAGGCGAGTTACTCTTGTGTGCGATAACTAGTGCCCTCGGGTGCAAAAGAGTAACCAGAAAAATGACTGATTGTTGCGATCAGGGTTCCCTTTTCTTTGGTTCGTTTCTAGTCGGCAAAAAAAGAAATAGACGCCCTCGCGGTAGCGAGGGCTACCTTATTTACCCCTTATCGTTATTGGGACATTAAATTCTATTTTGTGAAAAAAGTTTATGCCATAGCTTATTTCTGCCCTGTATAATTTCACGATCAATTTACTCGTAATAGTAGCGATTCGCTTTAACCATTTTATGAATTTTCTCCTCCGCGCATTTTTCATTGTAACCCTGTGTCTACCTTTTTCGGTATCGGCTGAAAGCGCCGATGAGGCAGAACCTACACAGATACTAAATGAGTTGTTTCTTAGCGATACGGCTTACACGCAAGAAAAGGGAGAGTGGCAGTTGAGCATTTCTCCCGAATATGAAGATAACGATGAGGGAAGTCGCTTCTTGGTTCCTGTTTCGCTGGAGTTTGGCATCACGGATCAGTTACAAGTCGAACTTGAATATACACCTTATATAGATATTAACAGCGACGATGTTAACCGGCACGGACAGGGGAATATTGAATTAGGCTTACAATATAGTTGGGGGAATATTAACAATTCCGGTCTAAATGTCGCTCTTTCGTACAGCCACGAATTTGCTAATGGTGATCGCGCAGTTATTAGTGAAGAGGGCGAAAAACCAGAGGACGAGGACAATATCTACGTTGTTTTTTCGAAAGGCATTGGTGCAAACTCCAACACTCAAGCGTTTTTACAGCTAGGCCGTGAGCTCCAGGGTAACGAGCATGAAGACTACGCTAATACGGGCATTTATTCTTCAATGGGCAATTACGCCTTAAGTATGGAGCTTAACTGGACGCAGGAGCAATCCTTTATTACGCCCGGCATCACTTGGGCATTGGATAATGGCTGGGAGTTTGGGCTTGGTACGCCAATTGGCATTGATGGAAACGCCAACTTTAAACTTGTTTCCCATATTCTATTTGAATGGGAATAAGTGGCTCTGTTTGTAAGCAGAACCAGCCATATAAAGGATAAAAAACGTCCTTAAAACGACCCAGCAAATTGTTCAGTATATTGCGTTTTTATATCGGCTAACGTTAACGAATGATTTTGCGTACCCGCGTGAGCGATTTTAATCGCGCCCATTAAGCCCGCAATTCTACCCGTTACTTCCCAGTCTAAATCATTCAACAAACCATACAGCAGGCCGCCACGGAACGTGAAAACTGTGGTCTGTCTCCTATTTATAATATGCAAAGGCTGATTGGGGATAACGAGTCTGGGTAGTCTTGCCATTACTCAGGTCTAAGCCAACTCTTTTTAATTATCAAGCTGGCTGACCCCTTGATTTTTATGCCCTTTAATTAATCCGTCCGTTTAATTGGGGGAAGCTCAGGCTGACCCCTTGATTTTTGATTTTCTTTCAATATAAGCCCTGTCAATTTAGCTTTAAAACCAGTATTCAAACTTTGCTGAGCTATTGCTATGAATACGGTTCTAGACAAGGGCAGATAGGCCACCATTATAAACAAAGTTTATTATCTGAAATACGTTATTATCTGTTGAATCAAAGGGAAAAACGTATTGAACCAAGGCAGTTAAAACGGCGAACAAAACCATTTAAATGGTTAACCGAACCACGGTAAAAAGTTATTTTTCAATTACACTTTGAATGGGCTTAACTCAGTTCCATTCAAGCCTGACCCATTGGTTTCTTGATAGCGCTGAGTTAAATATAGGGAGTGATTATGCAAAAGAAAATAATTATCATAAGTCTGGCGGCATTGTTGCTGGTAGGCGGAGGCGTATGGGTTTTATATTCCCCCACCGTGACTGTGGCTGTGCCGCGAGATAATGTAGCTATCGAGATATTCGCCCTTGGCAATGTCGATGCCAAAGTAATGTCGCAGATTGGCTTTGAGGTGGCAGGCAGACTCTCAGGACTACATGCCGATGCCACGGATATGGTGGCCAAGGGCCTGCTTCTGGCGACGCTGGATGAAGCAGAGCAGGCGACGCATGTCGAAAAAGCGAAAGCATCCTTAGGTGAATCTGAATCTTCGCTGGCAAAAGCCAACGCCGATATAGAGCGTGCCAAAGCGGTGTTGGAAGAGCGCCAGGAGACGAACCGCCGCAAGCAGAAACTAGTGAAATCCGGCGCTGTGTCACATGAAGCGGCTGACCAAAGCAAGCGTGATGAGCAAGTGGCGGCAGCGGAATTAAATCAGGCTTACGGCCAGGTGGGTCTGGCAAAAGCCATGATTAAAAGCGCTATGGCAAATATTGCTGCTGAGGAAGTAAAACTGGGGCAGCATAAACTCTATGCACCTTATGACGGATTGTTGATTGAGCGCCATAAGGAGCTTGGCAGCATCTTGCAGGCTAGCGATCCGCTTTTCACTCTCGTTGATCCCACCACCCGCTGGGGTAAACTCTATGTGGACGAATCCCGCGCTGGTTTCATCACGCTTGATACACCCGTGAAAGTGAGGCTGCGTTCACAGCCAAGCGAAACCTTCGAGGGGCAGGTTGTGCGTATCGACACCGAGAGCGATCGCGTCAACGAGGAACGGGCGGTGTATGTTAAGTGTCATCGTTGCCCAAAGACATTCTATCTGGGAGAGCAGGCGGAAGCGTGGCTTCAGGTAGCTATGTTGCAACAAGCGATTATGGTGCCGGAAAAGAGCATCGAGCGCTATGATGGCGTACGCGGGAGCGTATGGGTGATCAAAGGCGGGCGGTTGGCAAAAGTGGAATTACGCTTCGGCCATAAAACGCTAGACGGTGAGCTTCAGGTTATTGACGGTTTGCCTGAACATGCTCGCATCGTAGTCTCGGACACCACTCATCTGAAAGAAGGCTTGAGCGTCCTAATAAAAGAACCCAAGAATAACCCATGAATCTCGCCATACGCGACATACACCACAATACCGGGCGTTTCGTTCTCACCTGCTTCGGGTTGAGCCTATTGCTGGGCGTGGTACTTTCCATGATCGGCATTTATCGCGGCATGGTGGAAGATGCAGTGATTTTGATAAATCAGCCCGCAGCCGATTTATGGGTTGTTGAAGGCGGCACGCGCGGTCCATTCGCAGAATCCTCCCGAATACAAGGCGATACCCGCGAGATGGTAGCGCGGATCAATGGCGTGGAAGAGGCGGGGTCGCTAACCTATCAGTCAGTGCAGACGCTCTATAAAAACCGCAAGGTACGCCTCTTCCTCGTCGGGTATGAACCGGGAAGAATCGGCGGACCGAATAAAGTAACTGTTGGGCGTAACATCACTCAGTCTCATTTTGAAATGATAGCCGACGTAAAAACCGGTTTTAAGTTGGGCGAATTTGTGACACTGGGGCGTGATAGTTTCAAGGTGGTGGGTTTAACACACAACGCGGTTTCTTCTGGCGGCGATCCCGTGGTCTATATTCCACTCAGGGATTCACAAGCGTTACAGTTCGACCTGACGCCCTCCGCCATTCGCCGAGAAAGGGCGCGCGGTGGAATACAGGTGGGTACGCCCGACACCGTGAATGCGGTGGTTGCCAGGCTGGACAACACGCAGCGCCCCGAACAGATAGCCGAGGAAATAGACCGCTGGAAGCATATGGCGGTCATGACGAACGATCAACAGAAAAACATTATGCTCAGTTCCGTAGTCGAAAAAGCGCGCAAACAAATCGGCTTATTCACGCTCCTGCTTCTGATCGTTTCCACCGTTATCATCGCACTCATCATTCATACGCTTACTATGGACAAGCGCCGCGAGATTGCCACACTCAAGCTGATCGGCGCCCCCGACCGTACCATCATCAGCCTCATTCTCCAACAGGCACTGGCAATGGGTATGATCAGCTATGGTCTGGGCGCTATGCTGATTTATTTCATCGCTGATATTTTTCCGCGCCGAATCGCATTACTCGGTGGAGATATGGCGTCGCTTGGCGTGATTGTGCTATTCATTTGCCTGCTTGCCAGTGCCACTGGTGTTCGCATGGCACTCAAAATTGATGCTGGATCGGCGCTGGCGGGATAACGTGATGAAAAAAAATATAAAGCCATTGGTGGAAGTTGGCAATATCACTAAGTATTTCGGTGAAGGAGATTCCCGCGTTATCGCCCTTGAACAGGTCAATCTGCAAGTATTCCCAACAGAAGTAGTGGGTTTGCTTGGCCCCAGCGGCTCTGGCAAGAGTACGCTACTCAACGTCATCGGCTGCATCATCGAACCTACCAGCGGCACACTGAAGCTCGACGGCGAGTTGGTATGTGACAATCACTGGCTGCGACAGGATTTACGTCGGTTGCGGCTGGAGAAAATTGGCTTTATCTTCCAATCTCATAATCTCCTACCTTTTCTGAGTGTCACGGAGAATGTCTGCCTCATGCCGGAATTATTTGGGCTCAAAGCGAATGAAGCACGGAAAAGAGCAGTGGAGTTGCTTGCTTACCTCGATGTCGCGCACCGCAAGAATGCCATGCCAGCCCAGCTTTCTGGTGGTGAAGCCCAGCGCGTGGCTATTGCGCGAGCGTTGGCAAACCACCCGCGCATTATTCTTGCCGATGAGCCGACGGCAGCACTCGATTCGGAACGCGCCGGAAAAGTGATGGGTCTTCTGCGAAAGATTGCCCGTGAGCAACAGGCAGCCATCCTGACGGTCACACATGACGAGAAAATCTACGGCCACTTTGACCGCATCTTCTCACTGCGCGATGGCAAGATCGAAGAGACGAAGGTGATAGCGGCGCATTAAATTTGGTGAACATACAGAACAGAGTAGCTCCGCTCCGCACCTCACAAGCCTGCTGTTCACTGTTTTATGTCACTAGCTTAAACGCCTTGGACACAACGAAGAATAATTAGGGTTATATTGAGCCTCCCCTAATTTAACGAATATTTTGAATATAGACGATGCAGTTAAAGTAAGCACGAAGCGTAAGCCTATCCCTTAAAACATACCACCAAACTGCTCGTCATATTGCGTTTTTATATCAACCAACGTTAACGAATGATTTTGCGTGCCCGCGTGAGCGATTTTAATCGCGCCCATTAAGCCCGCAATTCTACCCGTTACTTCCCAGTCTAAATCATTCAACAAACCATACAACAGACCGCCACGGAACGCGTCGCCACAACCCGTGGGGTCTACGATGGCTTTGGGCTTTGCTGGCGGAATATCGAAGCGTTTATCTTTAGTATAAATTAAGGAACCTTCAGCGCCTTTGGTAATAATCAACGCTTCTACTTGCTCAGCAATTTCATACGGAGATAAGCCTGTTGTTTCTTGTAACATCGCGGCTTCGTAGTCGTTTAAAGTGATCCACGTTGCTTGCGCAATAAACGTTTTAAGTTCCTCAGCATCAAACATTGGCATTCCTTGACCGGGGTCAAAAACAAAAGGAATACCCGCTTCAATAAATTGTTCTGCGTGTTCTATCATGCCCATTTTTCCATCGGGCGATACAATGCCGATTTTAATACCCGCATCAGCCGGCACGCGATTCAGCTCAGAACGACCCATCGCGCCGGGGTGGAAAGCGGTAATCTGGTTATCGTCCATATCGGTGGTGATATAGGCCTGACCAGTATAATCGTCATCTAGGGTTTTTAAATATTCTCGGCTAACGCCAGCTTTATCCATCCAATCAGCATAGGGGCCAAAGTCTTTACCAACGGTGGCCATTGGTAGCGCTTTTTCACCGAGCAAGTGCAAGTTGTAGGCAATATTACCGGCACAGCCACCGAATTCACGGCGTAGTTCTGGCACTAGGAAGGACACATTCAACATATGTACTTTATCTGGCAAGATATGGTTTTTAAATTTATCCTGAAACAGCATGATGGTGTCAAAGGCCATCGATCCACAAATTAAAGCACTCATCTCTATTTTCCTTCTGTTGCCCAAACTACATCGAGCTGTTTAACCGCTTTAACGTCGTCTAATCGCCTGACTGGCAGTGTGTAAGGCGCTTTTTTGAGCATCGCACCATCGGCTTTCGCTTCGTCTAATATTTTCGCCATCGCATCGATAAAGCCATCCAGCGTTTCTTTTGCTTCTGTTTCCGTTGGTTCTATCAGCAAACATTCCGCAATCAGCATCGGGAAATAAGTTGTCGGCGCGTGGTAGTCGTAATCCAGCAATCGCTTCGCGACGTCCATCGCCGTTACGTTTAACTCTTTCGCCTGTTTTTTTAGCGTTAAGATAAATTCGTGCGTCGCGCGCCTTTCTGGATACGCCGCGTCATAGCCCACCGCCATCAGTCTTTTCATGAGGTAGTTGGCATTTAGCGTGGCAAAATCAGCGACCCGAGACATCCCTTCGCGGCCCAGCATTTTGGCGTAGATATAAGCGCGCAATAAAACACCCGCGTTGCCTGCGAAGGCCGACATTCTGCCGATGCTTTGCGGGCAATCGTTTTCATCTAACAACACAAACTGGTCGTCTTTTTTGCCGACCATGGGTACTGGCAGGTAAGGGCGTAAGCGTTCGCTCACTCCAACTGGCCCTGCACCGGGGCCACCGCCACCGTGCGGCGTTGAAAAGGTTTTGTGTAAGTTCATATGAATCACATCAAAATCCATATCGCCAGGGCGCACTTTGCCTAAGATGGCATTTAAGTTGGCTCCGTCGTAATAAAGCAAGCCCCCAGCTTCATGCACCAACTTGGCAATTTCTTTAATATTGGGTT
>JASJGO010000005.1:0-5717 GCA_033791505.1 Cycloclasticus sp. | reverse complement strand
ACTCACGGGCTAATCCCGATCGTTATTTACCAAACGAGCGCATGTACTGTACGCTAAACTGTTTTTGTTTAACCAACTCAGGATCAACAATACCTTTGAACTGGCCGGTCGTACAATGCATGGATTGAACGTCCATCATGCCAAACGCATCATCAATTGAAACACCCGAACCCTTATTAATGGGCAGGTGACTATCCGGGTGTGCCTGACCGATCATCCAGGATTTCCAGTATTTACCCTGGCGGTCATAAATGATGGTTCGTGGCAACGTGAATGTTTGCGCGTCGATATAGTGAACGCGCTTACTGATTGGATGATTTGGATCAACCGGATCAGACTCAAGAACATACACTTTTCTTAACGAGAACGTCACGTTGGGGAAACAACCGCCTTTGCCATGAAAATCGGTGTATGTATAACCATCACTTTCGTTGAACTCATCAGTACGATTTTGCTTAGACGCATCATACATGGGCAGCAACATATTTCGTGTACCTTTGTACGTCCAGTTCATATCTGAAATACGGCCGTTATAGCCTTCAAAATCTTCGATCATAAGATCAGAACCGAGGAAAGAATCCGTTACCTGGCCCGTCGCTAAACGACGCACTCGACGTTGGAAACCAAGGTATAACCACGCATTATCGCGTTTAAGATCATCTTGATTGCGCTGTATCAACAACTGGGTATTCTTAACATCAAACGGCTCCTCCACATTCAGGTAAATACCACGAAACAAATTACTTGGATTAGGTAGTATTTCTGGTTTAGGCTCGTGGTTCACACGATGGGCAAAGTTTAAGAAATAAAAATTAAACTTAATATTTCGTTCAATTTTACCCGTAGCCATATTGCGGTATTTCCAGTAGAAAGGTGAGATAGCGGCGCCATCACCCCAGTTATAACCGTACTGGTAGTTCCAGGCTAATTTTTCACCCGCACGAGGATCATCCAGACTAGGCTCTTCAGGGAACGCACGCCCAGCTATATAACCTTCAATCTCTCCAACTTTGGCACCCAATTTTACGTTTTTAGCGCCCGCTTTAGTCGCATCGATATAACCCTGGTTTAATACGAAGTCTAACGATTCGCCAACAGTAATTTCAACCCAGCCGTCTTTAATATGCTGAATCATTTCGGGGTCTAATACATCTTTTACTGCATCCACATTAGCCTTGTTGATAACCATACCCGGCGTAACCCCAGCTGCGGCTGGAAAACCTGCCGTATAAGGTTTAAACGAGTTATTGATATCCGCATCGGTCACCGCCGATGCACTCGCAGCAACGCCTAATAAGGTCGCGGCGAATAAACTTTTTGAAAATATTTTCATTTTAAAAATCTCCTTAAATCAATTCTTATCTCATGTTGAAAACTTCGTTAAAGCGGCCTCAAAGAGGCCGCTTTATCTCGTCCTAGAAACGATAACGAAGTGTCACTTGAATTTCGTCTTCTTTTTGTGCCATACCGATAGGACCAGAGCGGAAACGACCCAGTGGTTCGAAACCACCTAACCCCGTATCATACGCATCTGGAAATGGGTCAGCGTCCGGCCCATCTACGTGCCCAGCAGCTGTAAAGGGAGAGAATGGGTTGCAGGTTCTGCAATCAGAAAACTCACGCGCACCTGTTCCAAGCTTTATATTAGCAGCTACTTGTAAACGCCAATTATCGCTAATCAACCAATCCACTGAAGGTGACACAACATAGGCTTTAGCACTCCAGTCATAGGCTGAAATAACCTGTGGGCTTAAACGATCATTCATCCACCACCCTTTAATCAATAAGGTTGAAATGTAGTTATCTTTCCAATCTGGCATACCTACTGGGCCAAAAAGCCCATCTTCACGGTCGTGATCTAAGATATGTTGACCAAATGTTTGGAAAGAAATCAAAAACGCTTTGTTTTTATTGATTGAACGAATAAATAAATTATGATCCGCTCCAATCACCCAACGAGCCACTTCAGATTCTGAGAACAGCCGTGGTTTCAAGGTGTTAGCAAATTCTTCACCTTTAGTCCAAGCCGCTTCTACACGAAAGGCCGTATTAATCGGTTCAGAAAAGTAATCCAATGAACCACCTACCAACACGACGCGTGGGAAATGCATATCGAAAGAAATTAAGTATGGGTATACCTGCGGTTCGTCTCCGAAAGCACCTTCAGGCGGAAATGGACCACCGGCTCCAGTAAACGGATTATTTGAAGGAATTCCGCCGCGTAACGAAGGCAGTTGTGAACGCGTGTAAAAAGCATTTAGCGAGAAACCAATATCACTATAAACACCTTCGAATTTCGCACCAAATTGTGAATTAGCCAACGACCATTCAGGCAGCTCTACATTTCGTAGCCCTAATACACCTGGACCAAAATCTGTAGCTACACCACCTCCTGCAAAGTTAGATACGGTACAGCCATTTTCCCAACAGTTATTCATACCGCGGAAGAAGGAACCGGCGTCAAGAATTTGATTCGGCGTACCCGCCTGGCCCAGTTTACTGGGACGGAATTTATCAAATATCCAAACAAATTGAAGATTCATATCATCCAATAAATTATTCGCGCCAAACTGCCACTCAGCGGTCGCCATCCAAAGCGGTATACGAATATCTTCCAATTCGTCATAGATATTGTTTCTGGAGTAATCGACCGGATTCAAAACATCTAATACGCGGAATAAATCGGTGCGACCCCAGACTTCTTGTTTTTTACCTACACTGAGGTTAAACGTCGTACCGCTATCCATATCAATCGCCGCGCTAACGTATAACTCACGAATAAAATCCCAACGATCATTAAAGTCTGAATAACGCAGATCATTCAATGTGTCATCCATATAACCACTAAGACAGCCACGTGAGTCTTTATCGCAGGGACGAACGGGCACGCCGAACGTCACGCCACCATCAGCGTCATGCAAATGCTCGCCCAATACGATCAAGCCGCTGTTGGGATTACCCGCTCCACCTATTCCACCGCTATCCTGTAATGCAAAGCCGGCACCCCACGGCACTTGCGCAGCTGGTACTGCTGGTGCACCAGGGCCTAACACACCAGGGCCCACACCAATTTGTTCCAGTAAGATAGAGCCACCCGCTCCATCACCATATTCGTCGGAATTTAAGTCATACACGCCATCGTATGTCGCACGGAAGGTTCCGTTAATGCTCACTTCGCTAAACGCACCAATATTACCGAGTATTTTTTCACCTTCTAATTGAAGCGTATTACGAAATTTAGACAGACCTACTTCGTCACGAAAGTACGTTGCATTTTCGACGAAACCACTGATTTCCAGCGTATCATCCCCCGTATCAATGCCCGCTAACGCTTGTTGCGGTATGGATATCACCATCAGCCCTGCGAGTGCAAAAGCGGCCGTTAATGGCTTAAACTGCCATTTGTTATTTTTCATAATATCTCCTCTTTTTTATTAAATACATCATTCACAGCCAAAAATTATGGCCTAAAAAATCTACATTACGTTGCTTCTATACTCCTCCATACAAAACAAGCAACAATTTCGCATGGTTTTTAAATATTTTAAATCAATGGCTTACGAAACAAACCCTCGTTATTTTTCCTGAATAAATTTAGGTTTAAAGGTCATCACCCACGCCGGTACTAAAAACATAGCCGCTAATGCATTGAGCAATAACATGACGATCAGCAACATCGCCGCATCTGCCTGGAATCGCATAGTAGATAACAATACCCACATAATGACGCCAGCAATTAACGAGAACGCAGTAAAGCCAATAGCGACACCCGTGGTATTGATCGCGATTTTAATCGCTTCTTCGAAACTACCCACTTTTGCGTATTGCTCTTTGATTTTATCCATAATATAGATGGAGTAATCCACGCCAATACCGATACCCGCCGCAAGAATCGGCACCGTATTAACATTGATGCCCAAACCAACGATGCCCATATAGGCGTAGGTTAAAGTGGTTGCAAAGGACATCGCGATTAGCATCAGCCATCCTGCGTGTAAAGACCAATAGAAAGCCGTCACAAACACGAGAATCAGTAGGAACACGAGTGGAATAACGATGATATTCGTCTGGTAAGAGGCTTCGTTAACCGCTGCGGTAACACCAATTAAGCCACCAGCCAATTTAAGCGATAAGCCTTCGACCTGGGCGGCGCTGCTCGCGGTCCATTCTTTGACCATATGAATAGCTCGACGAATAGTTTCACCTTTATGGTCTTTATAATAAAAGACCATATTGGCATTTTGCTCATCGGGGTCAATGAACTCCAATAAGGCCCCAGGGATTGGGCTCGACATCATATAAGTAAACATCAAGCCACCCGATTCAAATTCATCTTTTGGATAAATGAGCCAACGCGGATCGTCATTATGAATAATCCGGTTCACCTGCGTTAACAGGTCGGGCAAGCCTTTGGTTCCACCGAGATCGGGATCCAGCATCATGCTATTTTGAAAATCCGCCAATGCTCTGATAGCCGCTGGATCTTTCAGCCCATGCGGCTTATCTGAGTGCGCCAGAATGAACATTTCTTCAGAACCCGGAAAGGCTTCGTTAATGGCTTTAGATGAAATATTGTAGTCGTGGTCTTGATATAACAGCGGCGAACCCGCTTCAGATTCACCAATTTGCACTTTGGAGCTTAAATAGCCACCGCCGATCACCAGCCCCAACGATACGAATAAGGTGATTAATGCGCCCTGGCGGGTGCACGAAATTCTAGACACAACCGGAAATATTTTTTCCAGCAAAGCGTGTTCGGTTTTTTTAGACGCCGTTTGTGGCAAAATTTCAAGCAACACCGGCAACAGGATTAATACCGTAACGATCACACTGCCCGCCCATAAAGAGGCATAAATAGCCAGATTATCGTTGATCGGTACCGAGCCAAGCGAAATGAGCAATAGGCCAATAGCATCTGAAATGACGCCTAATGAACCCGGTCTAAATAAGCCTTCAAAGGTGTTTCTTGCGGCAATTTGTTTGTCGTTGCATTCGCCGAGTTCGGTATAAAATCGTTCAACAATCTGCACCCCGTGCGACATGGCACGTGCCGATACGAGAAAAGGTACCACCAACATCAACGGATCAAGGTTATAACCTAACAATGACAACATGCCTAAACCCCAGGTCGTTGTCAGCAAAATCCCAACGAAGGGCAATAACAGGCCATAAAACTTTCTAAAGTACGCCACTAGCAAGAGGAGCAAAATAGCCAGCGTGTAGCCAAAAATCTGAATCACTTCACTCACATAACTAGTGACCCAGCCCACTAATACGGGTTGGCCGCTGGCAAAGATAGTGAGGCCTTCGGCCTTTTCCTCGTCTCGTAGTTGACTTAAGGAAGCAAAAACTTCTTCGTAATTTAAGTCACCCTCGTTTAGAGTTCCTTTGATAAGCGCCGATTTTAAATCTGGAGAAACCAATAAGCCGTACACGCGCGGATTGGACACCACCTGATTTTGCATGGCCTTTAACTCTTGCTCAGTGTAGTGCTCCTGAAGTGGGTCATAGTAAGGCGCAGATTTCATCGTGCCATACTCATTTAACCAAACACGGCGCGTGTTTCTATGCGTTAGGCTGTTCACCAGGTTATGGTTAACGGCGGGCAAGGCGTCTACTTTATCGGTAATCCGTTTGATTCGCTTCAGCACGTCGTTGGTAAAAATAGTTCCTTCGTGCACCTGTAGCGAAACGATCACCGTATTCGCTCCGCCAAA
>JASJGO010000004.1:0-3248 GCA_033791505.1 Cycloclasticus sp. | reverse complement strand
CAAAGTCAGCATTTTCACTTAAAAAACCATAGCCGGGATGGATGGCCTCGGCACCGGTTTGATGCGCAATATCAATAATCTTATCAATAGCCAAATAGGTGTTTGCTGCTGCTCCCTCACCCAAACAAAAAGCTTCGTCAGCGTCTCGAACATGCAAACTATCAGCATCGCTATCTGCATAAACAGCAACCGAAGTGATACTCATTTTTTTTAAGGTGCGAATAACTCGTGTGGCGATAGCGCCGCGATTCGCAATAAGCACTTTTGAAAACATGTGATACCTTGGACGGGTCATCCCGAAGTATTGATACAACGATGGCTGTCCACCGAGGTTTTTTCTATTTCACGACGGCGCATAACAGCACGTCACATCACGCTAGCCCGATCAGCTGCCCACACCAAGTATTCAACTGGTGTTGGGTTATAGCCGTTACAAGGGTTGTTAAGCTGTGGGCAATTAGATATCAGTACAATCACATCCATAGCAGCACGTAATTCCACATACTTACCAGGTGCAGAAATACCATCTTCAAAGGTCAATCCGCCTTCTTCGGTAATAGGTACGTTCATAAAAAAATTAATGTTATGACTGATATCTCGTTTAGTAATCCCATAATGAGGGTTTTCAGCAATAGCTAACATCCAGCTGTCACGGCAAGCATGCATACAACGCTTTTCCAGATCGTAACGTACTGTATTGCTCTCGGTGGCACAGGCACCGCCCAATGTGTCATGCCGGCCACAGGTGTCAGCGACAATTTCTAGCATGATGTTGTTCTCATTGGAGCGAAGTTGAGACCCGCTTGTGAGGTAAACATTGCCTTGTTCGCGAATGGTGTCCATTGCGCTATAGCGTTCAGCGGGATTGTTGGCATTAAAAAATACAGTGTCTGCGGCTTGATTGCCTTCTAAGTCAAGAATGCGAAAAGTTTCGCCCGCTTTCACTATACCGATGTAGTAATCACCCGCTTCAATCACTTCTCGAAAAAATGCACTTTCTGCGATCAAAGAACTTTCTATCAACATGAATTAGACTCCCTGTCCAATGTGGTATAACGCATTATTTTGAAGTCCTCGACCATTCTCAGGACGAAACAACTTACAGTAGTCGTCATCGGCTACAGCTTTAGCTACACCCAGTTCAATTTGCACGATTTTTTCAGGATACGATGGTGACTGGTCTAATGGATGAGGACATGTATGTAGCACCACCAAGGTGTCCATCTCAAAACGCAAGGTCACATAACTATCGGCTTGGCCGTGCGACGTATCTAAAGTCAAAGCACCCGAATGGCTAACAGCTACTTTGCTAAACCAGTTAATATTTGCCGCTAAATCTCTAGCACCTAAACCGTATTTCACTAATTCAACTAGAAATGCATCGTGGCCGTTTTGTTTCCATTCAATATTGTGGTCCTGATAATCTCGCGTCCCCCACAATGTTTCTATATGAGAAGCATGAGAATTACCCGATACGGTTTCGTGCCAACCAGCGGAGTCTTCAACAATGGACGCAAAAATACGCCCCATATCAGAATAGAGACAGTTGCCTTTTGTTAATTTAAACGTGTGCTGACATTTCAATGTATCCGGTGCGTTATAACGCTCTAATAAATTTTCAGGGTTATAAAAAAGCATTCCAACATTGCCGCCACCACAGACGTCGGTTAAGCGCATAACACTGCCTTTTCGCACTCGCAAAGACCAATGCGAGCCTGACGTGATGGAAGTGGTATAGTCGATAGAACGAATATATTCGCCCATAAATGACTCCTTAAAATTAAGACGCTAGCCCTGGCAGAGGCCTCAGCTCATCGTCAATTTTTTGATAAATAGATTGATCCATTTCTCCCACAGACAAGTCATAAGTGATGCCTGCACCGTAACAATTAGGTGCTTGGGGATCATGCCGAAGTTTGTCAAATACCCATAGCCGAGTGCCTAAATGAAAACCTTCTTTCAAATCGTGCGTCACCATAAAAAGGGTTAGCTTGTGTTCACTCCATAGGTTTAAAACCAGTTCATGCATGTCAGCTCTAATGCCTGGATCCAAGGCGCCAAAAGGTTCATCGAGCAGCAAAATTCTTGGTCGTCCCAATAATGCTTGGGCGATCGCCAATCGCTGTTTCATGCCCCCCGATAATTCATGAGGGTATTTATTAAAGGCATGGCTTAATCCCACTTGATCGAGCATAGCTTTGGCATCGTCCTGCGCCTTTTTATGCTCAGAACCTAATAAATATCCAGTAAACCCTTTTCGCTGAAAACCACGTGTTGCGATCACATTTGCCAACACCGTCATGTGTGGAAAAACGGAATATTGTTGGAACACAATACCTCGATCAGGGCCCGGTTCTTTAGGTATGGGCTGGCCATCTAATAAAATTGCGCCCTGGCTTGGTTGAACAGTACCTAGAAGCATATTTAAAAACGTACTTTTACCGCAGCCGGAAGTCCCCACCAAAGTAACAAATTCACCTTCTTGAACGGACACATTCAAGCGCTCTATAACGATGTTATCGCCATATTGCTTCCAGACATTATTTACCTGAATCATGGGGGGGGTGTTTTTATCAACAACATTTGTCATGAGCTATCTCCTTATGAGTGCCATGGGAAAAGCCTGCGGTTCGCAGTTCGCAACGCCATATCTACCAAGAAAGCAAGCAAAGTAATCCATGCGACATAGGGCAAGATGACATCCATCGCCATATACCGGCGTACAAGAAAAATTCGATATCCCAAACCATCGGTTGCAGCGACAGCCTCCGCAGCGATTAAAAACAACCAACCGGAACCCAACGACAGTCGCACCGCATCAATCAATTTCGGGAGTATTTGAGGTAAAACAACCCTTACTAAAATTTGTGAGGTGTTCGCTCCTAAGGTTTGGGCTTTGACTAATTGTTCGGCGGGTATTTCTTGTGTGCGACGTTGAATATCTCGGGCGATAAACGGCGTAATACCAATAGCAATCAACACCACTTTTGAAAGTTCACCTAAGCCAAACACAATGAACAAAACAGGTAGTAAAGCAAGCGGGGGAATCAACGAGATCACCGTCAGTAAGGGAGACAACCCCGCACTAAAGAGCGGTAACGCACCTGTGGCGACACCGACAGCAAGGCCAATAGTTGCCGCAATTAGCACGCCTAGTCCAAGGCGGGTTAAGCTGCTGCTGGTATCTTTCCAAAACAGATAGTCGCCACTCCGCTTGTTAGGCTTTAATGCCATACGTTCTATCCCGT
>JASJGO010000003.1:0-9728 GCA_033791505.1 Cycloclasticus sp. | reverse complement strand
TATTGATGTTGCTCGGTGATTCAGTAACAACTGATCATATTTCACCAGCCGGATCGATTGCCGAAAAAAGCCCCGCCGGCGAATACCTGCTACAGCGAAATATCCCAAAGACAGAATTCAACTCATACGGATCCCGTCGCGGTAATCATGAAGTAATGGTGCGTGGAACCTTTGCCAATGTGCGAATTCGCAATGAAATGTTGGGTGAGCTAGAAGGCGGCTACACTCGCATAGCACCCTCCACTGAGGCCATCAGTGTCTATGATGCCGCTATGACATACAAGGAAGCAGGTACGCCGTTGGTTGTAATAGCCGGTAAGGAATACGGTACTGGTTCGAGTCGGGATTGGGCGGCAAAAGGATCTGCCTTGCTGGGCGTACGGGCAGTAATTGCAGAAAGCTTCGAACGTATACATCGCTCAAATCTCGCTGGTATGGGAGTACTACCCCTGCAATTTCCTGCCGGCATCACTCGCAAGACCCTAAATCTGAGTGGTGATGAGAGCATCAACCTATTGGGTTTGAGTAACGTCAGTCCAGGCATGAAAGTTATGATGGAAATTATAGACACCGACGGCATCCGGCAGCACTACGAGTTGATTTGTCGCCTTGATACGGCGCTTGAAGTCGCTTATTTCACAAGTGGTGGCATCATGCCGTATGTAGTAGACAAGCTCTCAGACTAAAGAAACTGGTATAAAAATTATTTGATTGGTTGAATTCTGCATCATCAGGGAAGTACTACATGAATGACAAAGCTAAATTTCGCAATGAAACGGATAGTCAGGGTAGCATTCAGGTGGCTGCAGATAAACTATGGGGAGCACAAACGCAGCGCTCACTTCAATTTTTCGCAATCGGCGATCAATCATTTTCCATAGAATTTATTCACGACTTTGTGCTGGTAAAGAAGGCGGCTGCCATCGCCAATAACAAACTAGGTCACCTCGATTCGACAACCGCAGAACTCATTCAATCTGCATGTAACTCGGTCAGCAGTGGCGAGTATGACGACCAGTTCCCATTGTCAATTTGGCAAACCGGCAGCGGCACTCAGACTAATATGAACGTGAACGAAGTGCTTGCCAACATCGCCAACCGAGCAGCCGGGAGTCAACTCGGCAGTAAGTCCCCTGTTCATCCGAATGATCACGTTAATTTGTCACAATCCTCCAATGATGTGTTTCCCACGGTGATGCATGTCACTTCAACGCGTGTTTTGCAACAACAGTTGTTGCCTGCCTTGACACAATTGGGAAAGGCGTTGGGGCGGAAAGCTGATCAATTTAAAAACACCTTAAAAATAGGACGCACCCACATGATGGATGCAACACCTGTAACGCTCGGGCAAGAATTTGGTGCCTACCACTGGCAAGTAGAATTTGTCCGCCAACAGCTAGCGGCAAGTGCCCCGTCTGTTGCCACGTTGGCCATAGGTGGTACTGCAGTTGGAACTGGTCTTAATAGCAGCAGTGCGTGGCCGGCCACTGTTATCGATGAAATTAACAGCTTATCTGGATTCACCTTTACGGAAGCCAATAACAAGTTTAGTCAACTGGCCGCCCATGACGTGCTGGTGACTCTACATAATCAACTATCGCTGTTGGCCAGTTCGCTGTACAAAATGGCCAGCGATGTGCGCTTGATGAATTCCGGCCCGCGCTGCGGTTTAGGGGAGATTACCATTCCTGCCAACGAACCTGGCAGTTCGATCATGCCGGGCAAGGTAAACCCAACTCAGGTAGAAGCACTCACAATGGTCTGTATTCGTGTGATGGCGAACAACACGGCGGTAACGATGGCTAACAGCCAGGGCCAGTTCCAGTTAAATGTCTACAAGCCGCTCATCATCACCACGCTACTGGAGTCGATGCACCTGCTGGTTGACGCCATGACAAGCTTTCAGATCCATTGTCTGGAAGGCATCGAAGCCAGCACAGATAAGCTGGAATACTACCTGGAAAATTCACTCATGCTGGTAACCGCCCTCACTCCGCATATTGGCTATGACAATGCGGCTGAGGCAGCGAAATATGCGCATCAGAAAAATATCAGCCTGAAGCAGGCCGTATCAGAACTGGGTTTTTTAAGCGAAGCAGATTTTGACCAGCACGTACAAGCCCTGCACATGCTGGGCCCTAATCAATAACCTAATATTCGGATAACGCAATGACACTCGACTCTATCAATCCCGCCAATGGGCAATCCATTAAAGCGTATCCTACGCATAGCGATGCAGAGGTGAAAGAAGCCATCGACGAAGCAGTAACAGCGTTCGAAGATTGGCGCCATTCAGACCCGCATCATCGAACCGCCTGCATGAAAAAGGCTGCTGACATCTTACGGCACAACAAACAGCAATATGCTTTGCTGATTTCACGCGAAATGGGCAAGCCTATAAAACAGGCTATTGCTGAAATTGAGAAGAGCGCGCAGGCTTGTGACCACTATGCAGACCATGCGCGAGAATATTTGACTGTCGAATCGGTACAAACGTCAAACAGCGAAAGCTTTGTCGCATTCGAACCACTGGGGGTTATTCTGGCAGTCATGCCGTGGAATTTCCCTTTTTGGCAAGTCATTCGTTTCGCTGCTCCGGCGTTGATGGCAGGAAATGCAGGGCTGCTAAAACACGCGAGTAATGTCAGTGGCTGTGCTCTTGCAATCGAAGCAGTATTTATTGCTGCGGGATTTCCTGTTGGCTTGTTCAAAACCTTGCTTATAGAGAGTACACAGGTTGAGGCTATCGTTAAAAATCCCGCCATCAGCGCAGTGACCTTAACCGGAAGTGGGCCTGCCGGTTCGGCAGTTGCAAGTGCGGCAGGAAAGGCTTTAAAGAAGAGCGTTTTGGAGTTAGGTGGTAATGACGCTTATCTAGTGCTGAAGGATGCCGATCTGCCGCTGGCTGCACGTCTTTGTGTGCAAAGCCGAATGAATAACGCGGGGCAATCTTGTATCGCCGCAAAACGCCTGATCGTCGACGCGGTGGTGGTGAAAGAGTTCGAATCGCTGGTGGCGAAAGAATTGGCTAATTATGTAGCCGCTGATCCTGAACAGGAAGACACCCTGCTGGGACCTTTGGCGCGTCCTGATTTACGCACAGAGCTGCAACGACAGGTAGATGACAGCATTGCCATGGGAGCGACCTGCCTGCTCGGTGGAAAAATTCCCGAGGGTGATGGCACCTACTACCCTGCAACATTGATGACGGGGGTAACCAGTGATATGCCAGCTTTTCGTGAAGAACTGTTCGGACCAGTTGCCTGTATTATTCCCGCAAGCGATGAGGCAACAGCCATTAAACTGGCAAATGATTCGTTGTTTGGACTGGGTGCAGCTGTATTTAGTCGTGATATCGAAAAGGCAAAAAGGATCGCGACGCATCAGTTAGAGGCAGGAACCTGTGTCGTGAATGATTTCGTACGTTCGGACCCGCTGTTGCCATTCGGTGGAATCAAACAAAGTGGCTATGGTCGCGAGCTGTCACATTTTGGCATACGCGAATTCGTTAATGTGAAAACAGTGTATGTCGGTCCAGCCAAACAGTGAAGCGTCCTTATTTCTGTCTCTGCAACCATTTTGAACGACGCTTCCTACTGCGCATTTCCCGCAACGCTAGAGTAATCAGAGTGAACATAGTTAGCGGTATTACGAAATACAGCATGGCTGAACTAAAGCTAAGTAATGCATCATGGTGAGATACGGCTAAAACGAGGTATAAGGTGTAGGCCACGTAATACCCGAGAAACAACGCACCCTCTTTCCTACTAATCAAACCACCCGTATAGAATATGGGTAGGCATGCGAAGGCTACGACAATCATCACCGGAAGATCGAACCTGGAGACCGCCGTTGCCACCTCGATGCCCGCTGGTGCAACTATACTGGCACATCCGAGCACGCCCATCATATTGAAGACATTACTGCCAACCACGTTGCCAACAGCGATGTCTCGTTCGCCTCGAACAGCCGCCATGACAGAAGTAACAAGTTCAGGTAAGGATGTACCGGCCGCAACAATCGTCAATCCGATGACCAATTCGCTAACACCCAGATATTGGGCAAAGGCCACCGCTCCATTAACAAGCCAGCGCGAGCCAAGCACCAGTAGTGCAAGGCCGCCAAGGACCATAACTATGTTTATAACCCAGCTACATTCCACATTACTTTCAGTCCCAAATTCGTTCGCGTACCCCTCTTTCACTTTGGTATTTTCTTTGCGGCTTTGATAAATCAAAAACACAACGTAGGTAGCGAGACCGGCAATCAGCATAAAACCATCATTGCGACTGATAGTCCCATCTAGCGAGAAAATGAGCACAACAACCGACATCGCTATCATTAGAGGCACGTCAAACCGAACCAATTGTTGAGATACAACAAGTGGCACAATCAAGGCTGAAAGGCCGAGAATAAAGAGAACGTTAAAAATATTACTGCCGACCACATTTCCAACGGCCAGACTCGCCTGATCAGATAACGCTGCTTTGATACTGACCGCAAGTTCAGGCGAACTGGTACCAAACGCGACGACAGTCAGCCCAATAACCAGTGGTGATACACCCATAACCGCCGCTAAACGGGATGCGCCTCGTACTAATGATTCCGCACCGACAATTAATAAGATCAGCCCAGTGACGAAAAGAAGAATTGCCATGCTGAACCCACTCAATTATGTATCTTTAGCTTACTCCTGAATTTTAATGAGCTAAAGTTTTTTATTATTTAGGCGCTATTTAAAAGATTTATATTTTTACTCTGACCCTAATTATTGCCGGGGCACTCTTCACTCATTTTGTTTACTTCCTTTTGATTTTTTGGCTAAAAGCTTCATGGTTACAAAAATTTTCCTACTTACAAAAAAAGAACTAATATTCTATATTAGTTTTAGTAAGCCTTATTTATCAAGGACAACAAATTGTAATCATTAGGAGAAACACCCATGAGCACTACACAAAGAGTCATTCACTATGACCATCTACCCCAGAGCGGGTTCGCTGGTATTTTGGAGCGGCATATGGTTCTGAACCCGGAGTTATGGCCAAAGGCAAAAGACCGGACTGACATTAGTCATGGTCTTGGAGACTTTATTTATTTGGCGCTAGGTCAATTTTTACCTAACGATGGAGCGCCGATGCATCCGCATCATGACGTCGATATTGTCAGCGTTGTTTTCTCTGGCAGTGTGGGGCACAAGGGTACTCTAGGTGATGGCACCGCGATTCACGCACCTGAAGTTCAGGTACAGCGTGCTGGTACTGGTATGCAGCATGCTGAGTTCAACCTCCATGACACACCCGCTGATATTGCCCAAATCTGGTTTAAGCCACCCGAAAAAGGATTTGAACCTGCCTACAAAAATTTCAAACTCTCAGATAGTGGTTTAACAACTGTACTCGGCGGCACGGATGGCAGCTTCAATAGCAATATGGTTTGTAAGGTTGGTTACCTACCCGTCGGCGAAGAAATAATGGTATTTGGGGTCAGAGTAAAAACGCCTAGATCAAAAGCAAAAGTGGCTTAGCGTAGTTTTTACTCAAACATCCCATTACATCCAAGTACCTCCTTGTCGGTCACTTGGTTCAGCAAAATTACTGGCATCAAAGCCATGAATCCAATCAAGGTGATGTCCCATAGCCTCCTTCGAACCCATGCGCGCATCGCGATGGTCTCTATTTTTTCCTTCAGGAAGATGGAACATATCACCCGTCGTTACTGATGCATGCACAACCTTGCGTGCACGTCCATGCCGTAAGCGCTCGTAACGTTTCTGCATATCAGATAGTGAACTGGAGCCCATATCAGCAATACAGTCCGCCAATACAACCGCGTCTTCAATGGATTGGTTTGCCCCTTGGCCATGATGTGGAACAATGGCATGTGCAGCATCACCCAACAGTGTCACCCTGCCTTTACTCCAACGACCGAGCATCATGCGATAGTTCATTGCCCAACGAACATCTAAAGTAACTGAATTTATCATTTCAAGTATGGCAGGGTGCCAGTCACTAAAAAATTTAAGGTGTTCGCCTTCAGCTGCAGGTGCGATCCATTCTCTATGAGGCCAAGGCGTAGGATCTCTTTGAACTAAAAAGAAATTGACGTCGCCACTTCTAGCCCCACCGATAGGATAATGAACTATATGACAACCATCCCCCATCCAAACTTGAATAGCGGTAGGGTCTGGTAGATTAGGCAATTTTTCTATCGGTACAATACCCCTGAAACCAGTGTAACCGGCATAAAGATAGTCATCATAGCCAAGCATTAACTCTCGTACTTTAGATCGAGCACCATCAGCGCCAATAACAAGGTCGGCTTCAGCACTACTGCCATCTTTGAAATGTAGCACTGCACAGTCAGCACTATCATCAATAGTAGACAGGCATTTATTCAGATGAATATTTTCCATGCCCACTTCAGTGAAAAGGATTTTTTGTAGCTCTGCTCGATGGATACCTATATAGCGATACCCGTAGCGCTCTCGGTACGCAGCGCCGGCAGGGTGGTTACCAATAACACGACCGCTTTTAGCATCGCGATAAATCAGCGCACTCACTTCATAGGCAACTTTATCAAATTCACCGCCTAATCCCCATTTCTCATAAAAACGCATAGCATTGGCGGATAACGCTACTGCAGCACCCACTTCTCTTAATTCTGCCGTTTGCTCATAAACCTGACAATCAATGCCGTGTTTTTTTAAGGCGATTGCTATCGTTAAGCCACCGATGCCTGCACCAACCACCGCAATCCTCATTTTTTTAAGGTTCATTTTTTCTCCTTGATAATCGCTTGTTATGTAGTTTCAGTAAATCTACACAGTAGTTTTTATGATTGCAATTAATGAAAATTATATGCTTTATGAATAATATTCATGTCAAAGATATGAATGACTACTCAACTACTTTTAACGTCAATGGGTAAGGAGTGGACTTATAGTAAAGGGATTAAACGGGTAATTCGTGCAAAGCACTACACGCTGATTTCTATAGGGGATGGTTTTTCAGCTCAACAGGTTAGTGTTTTTTTATCGTTAAAATCTTTCTTCCAATCAATTGGCTACTCTGAGAATAAATCAAAAATCAATCCTCTTAGCCAGGTATTGGCTGAGTCTTCATGTAACCTAGCGTGCCAAAATATATTGATTTGTATTTCTGGTAATTTTAAAGGGTGGTCTATGGTGACCACATCAAAATGAGTCCCCGTCATGTCATCTAGTTTTTCAGGTACGGTAGCAATAAAGTCTGAAGCGCTCAATATATAGGGAACGGCGATAAAGTGCGTAAGTCTTGATGCCACAAGCCTATTGATGTGGTTGTCCTCTAAGTATTTTTCAATAATACAGTGTCCGGTATCTTTGGAGTTAATGGAGATATGTTTGTACTTTAGAATTGAATCTTGAGTGATTTTTTCAGACAGCAAAGGGTGCCCTTTCCTCAACATTAATTTATATTTCTGGCTAAATAAGCGGCGCTGATAAAAGCCCGTTTTTAATTCTGGAAGTAGTCCTATCGCTATATCGATGTTACCTAGTTCCATTTCTTTTTGGATGTTTTGTGAACTGCACCGAACAATCTCAATTGAGCTCTCTGTCGCCACGGTAGCTAGATGTGATATTAATTTAGGCAATAAAAATACTTCGCCTACATCGGTCATCGAGACATTAAAAACCCGTTTACTCTTTAAGGGTTCAAAATTCAAATTAGAATTAATGGCCTGTTCGATAGAATCAAAACAAGGAATAATAGTTTTTGCGATTTCTTCTGCGTAAGGGGTTGGAGCTAACCCCGACGAGGCACGATAAAACAGTTGATCCCCTAAGCAAAGTTTCAACCGTTTCATTGAATGGCTAATAGCCGATTGTGAAACGTCTAATATGTCAGAAACTTTTTTAATATTACGGTGTTCATAAAGCAGCTTAAATAAATACAGTAAATTGACATCTATGTTGGCTAAATTTATCACTGATTATGGGTGTCCTAACATCATACAAAGAAAAGAGGGCGCTAGCTTTTAGTAGCCTTCACTGAGGTCGAAAATAAAGTAAACATCTAGCTAACAAGTCAAGCTCAACAATAAATTCATCACCACCACAAGGCAACCCTTTTCCAGTATTTTTGTGGGTGACATATAGGGTGTCTTTACTTTCTGGCAACGCTAAGCTGTTAGGTTATTCCTTAGCAAAAGCGGGCTTATAGTCGTGAGGAGTGTGGGAAGAAAACGCACATGCAATTAAAGGGTGTGTCACCCTTTAATTCGTTCCTGCTTTTCGTCTATGTTTTTTACCGCTGCCTTCAGGTTTTGCCAAGGGTTTATTGGCCGCGATCAGTGCATCACTGATCACCTCATCCGCTTCAAAGCCAGACACTTGCTCACGTTCAAGACGGATTTTGTTCTTCTTTTCGATTATGTTGAAGTGGTGGTAATCTTCGTGATCGATAAGCGATAAGGCTAAGCCCACTTCACCAGAACGGCCACTTCGACCAATACGGTGCATGTAGTCTAACGGGCTTCTGGGTAGATCAAAATTGATCACGACGGGGAGTTTTTCAATGTCTAGCCCACGGGCAGCAATATCCGTTGCAATTAACACATCAATGTCGCCTGCTTTAAACGCGTTAAGCACACGGCTACGAGCGCCCTGACTTTTATCACTGTGAAAAACTTCAGCGCTAACGCCCTGTTTGGCTAGTTTTGCAGCCAAGTGATTGCAGTGGTTTTTGGCATTGATAAAAACAAGCACTTGCCGCCATTGGTGTTGCTTAATTAAATGCGCTAAAAGGGCTGTCTTTTTGCCCTTGTTAACGGTAAAAACGCGCTGTACTAAGGTGCTAGCGTCGCTGCTTTGTAATTGCATGTCAACCGGGTCGTTAAGCAATGTTTGGGTTAAATCCTTTACTTGCTCAGGAAAGGTAGCCGAAAACAATAAACACTGTTTTTTTGCTGGCAATAACGCTAACAGAGCCGATATTTCATCACTAAAGCCAAGGCTTAGCATCCGGTCGGCTTCATCAAGTACTAGGGTTTTAACCCTATCAAGTTTAATGGCGTTACTTGAAATCAAATCAATCAATCGCCCAGGTGTTGCCACCAAAATATCCGTGCCGCCACGTAATGCGAGCATTTGCGTATTGATTGATACACCACCAAAAACAGCAAGCGTTTTAATGTCACCGTTAAAATGCATCGCGTACGATGCAATGCTGTCAGCAATTTGCTTGGCCAGTTCACGGGTAGGCACCAAAATTAGTCCGGCAACATAGTTACCTCTAGTGCTTAAGGGTTGGTTAGTGTGTATCTGTTGCAGTATAGGCAGTGCAAAGGCGGCTGTTTTACCCGAACCGGTATTGGCCCCTGCAATTAAGTCACGCCCCGCTAATACAACAGGGATTGCGTGCGCTTGAATGGGCGTGGGCTGTTGATACTCAAGCTCAGTTAATCGAGCTAACAAGGGTGCAATTAGGCCAAGGTCTGTAAAGTTGATGGGGGTTTTGTTAGGGATCATTGTTTAATTTTATCGAAATAATTGGACTCAGAGTAAAATTAAATTTCATCACCAAGCTTCCTCTTCGGCCTACCCACTTTTCTAGTGGTAACACGTTTTTCTGTCAAGGCTTCAATCTGATGCGCAAATCTCTCATTACCCAAAGCCAGGCCTTTATTAACGCTAGCCTTAATTTGTTTAAGTAGAATATTTAATTTTACTCTGACCCTAATTATTCCTA
>JASJGO010000002.1:0-3872 GCA_033791505.1 Cycloclasticus sp. | reverse complement strand
AAATTCCATAAAAGCGCCAATGTATTCGCATTTTCTACGGATTTAGCGATGGTTTTAACATGGTTTCGTTTGGTCACGTCGATAATGTTTTTGATAGTTTGTTGTGATTCGGTATTATTTAAAAGGTTCTGGCTAAAAGTTCCGTCAAGTTTCAAATAATCCACTGAGTATTCTTTAAGCATGTTGTCGGTGATCTGACTAAAACCAATTTGATCAAAAGCAATTTGGCAGCCGCACTCTTTTTTTACTACGGTAATAAAATTCTTTAATACGGCGGGGTCTATTTTCACATCAGTAAAATTAATTTGGAAAACTAATAAACTTGCGTCGATGTTAGCGAGCCTTACTTCTTTTACTAGTGTTTCAATAAACGCTTCATTTCGATAGGTAACGTTTGACAAAGTGATAAAAAACTTTCTTTTAACTCCCTGGCGCGCGGCTACTTTCATTTGGCCTATCGTGTTTTTAAGTACCCATTCGTCAAGGTTGCTGATCAGCCCTGTTTTTTCGGCGGTCAGGATGAAGTTATCAGGTGGGATATGTGTGTTATTTGCATCTAGAATTCGCAACAGAACGGCATAATTTTCTATGTACTTTTCAGAAAGGTCTACGATAGGTTGGTACAAGGTTTGAAAGTTCTCATTTTCGATAGCTGATTGTATTAACTGGGTATTTTTTTCTTCATCAATGATAACGGTTAAAGGTGTCGTCACGGAGTCAAAAACGTGTATTTGATTTCCTCCTCGTGAGCTAGCTTTGTCGCAAGCTTTATCGGCCTGGGCAATAAGTTGTTCGGGCGATGTTATTCTAGTGCCAATGAATCCAGCCCCAATGCTTAATGATAATCTAATGTATTGGTGGTCGTTGCCAAATAGCGTTCCATCGACTTCTGTTAATATTTTTTGGCAGTTTAATAAAAACTCTGAACGACTTAAGTGGTTTGAAAACAAGGTGAACACGGCATCGCTATAACGAGCGAGGATATCATTTCTAGAGCAAAACTTAGTAATAATGTTGGCAATGGTGCGAAGGATATCTTCGATATAATCGATGTTATGCACATCGCGAGCACTTCTAAAGTCATCAATCAGGATAACGGCAAGCGAGCCATGAGGTTCTTTAGTGGCTAATTCTTTTTGAATATACTCGTAAGCAAATCGTTTGTTGTATAGCCCGGTCTCATGATCAAAAGTTCTCAAATCAATAAAACCTTTATCAACATTACTCCAAGCATCTGGGTTGTGAACAAGGATTTGAGTGCATAGTTGGTCGTTAACAAAACAGTGTGTTTTGTAGAGGGTGGTGACAAAAGAATGGTTATTTCGTGTTTGAATCAATGCTGAGAAGGTGGTCTCATCGGGTAATGACTCAAGCGACGTGTTGAGTGTTTTTTGAGTTGAGTCGTCATTGCTTGGATAAATAGTCGGTGAGTTAAATTCGATCACTGGACTGTCAAGGATGTTTTCATCAAAAGGGATGTGAAAAATACGTTTATACGCTTTATTTGTAGAAAGGTACTTGCCCTCATGGATAAGAGCGAGACCGTCTTCGGTGTGTTTCAAGAATGCGTCAAGGCGATACGTTGCATTCTTGTACTTAGAGCTAACTTGATGGAATAGGTACTTGTTATGTTGAGATTTAATCTCTCTTTCTATCGACTTGGTGAGTAAGAACAGCGGGTTTAAGGGGCGAATGTCTATGATGTTGTTTAAACCATATTGCGTACTATCGGGCGTGGTCATTTCAACGTCGGTGACGAGGATAACAGGGTGGTGAGTAAATTCTTTTTTAATACGTTTTAAAACATCAACCGTTAAGTTATCGTCGCCATTAAGTTTTAGTAAAATCAGGCTTACTTTCGATAAGTTTGACTGTTGGCTTTCAAGCTCATTAAGTGTGCTCGACCTGGTGATGAGAGCTGCGTTAATTTTACTTAATGCTGCATCAATAAGATGGTTCTCTTTTTCGGTAAAGTTTATGCTTAATAAGGTTCGTTTAATCATTTATCGGTCGTTTATTATATTTTCATTAACCTTACTCTAAATTTGTTTTTTTTAACACGCTGTAATGGTTGAAAACTTGATTTGTTTGTATTGTTTTATCTAAAGAAAAATAAGTTTTTTCATTTTTCGTACTGAGAACGAGGTCGATATCTTTATTATCGAGGGAAAGTGTTGAAATGATAGCGTCAGGTTGATTATTTGAAGGGATACCCTGCAAAAATAGAGCGGGTTTGGGGGGTGTTTTCTTATCGAGGTACCTGATGTTAGCAATTTTAATATTCGGCGACATCATTTCGACGCCAACGGATACAGCTCCTTCTTCAAAGCTATTGATTCGCCGAATAATAGCCAATTGTAATGATTGCTTTAGCGTTTGAATGCCGATCAGGTCGCCGGCTTTTAAAAGGGATTTATTGTAGCCTGTAATACTGAATTGCAAGCCTTCTAAGCTAACATCTAGTGTTTCAGCGATCATCTCTTCACCTTTGGCGCCACTGGTACTTTCGTGACGTCTATTCCATATATTTTTGGAACTAATCGCGTGATCAGAAGATGCTTTCAGCATTTTATTGACGGTACTATCACGTTGGGTAATATCGTGATGAAGGCGCATGCCATCTTCAGCAGGCATCAGTTCAAGGTCAGGTAGCTCAAACGCAGCTGATCCCGTAGCTGGCTTTTTATGTTGCTCATAAATATCCGGGTTATTTTTAAGCATCAGCGCTCTGATAATGCTTTCGAAGCCTGGGTAGACCATTATTTGTTCAGTTTGTTCGCGCCGCGATGATTTGCGGGTTTGCCCTGTGCCCCAACTTGTTATCAGTTGATGAATAATTCCTTTGCTTAGAAAGGGGTCTCCTTTTGTCAGAACTACCGAACCGAGTTTTTCGGGGGCGACAAGCGTATCGCTGTGCATGAATTGGATTAATTTCAGCGTATTGAAAAAGCAATTTTCTTCAGAGCTGGGGTTTAGTTTATCGAGGCTCAATAAAGTAGACGAGGACTCTAAATCAACATAAAAATTTGGCGAGTTATCAGCTGTTTTGCTTATTTCTATGTCGTCGTGTCGAAGAGACAAAATAGAATGTATTGTTTCTATATCACGCTGCTTGAATCTGTTGGTTTGGGCTAGATAAAATAAATGGATTTTTTTAAATTCATTTTCCATCGTAGCGGTTTGTTCTTCAGCTAGGTTTGAATGTTCAAGTTGATGAAGTTTAAGCGATGAAGAGATAGCGAAAAGTACGTTAACAGTGTTCCAAAAATCTGCTTTGGGAGGCTGGTAATTGAGAGACATTAAAAACTGGCTCAGGCCAAGCAGTTCAATGGCCCTGAAAAGCACCCGACTTTTTTCGGAATGGAGGAATGGCGGAGTGTTTTTTTGTTCTGCATCGGCTCGCGTTTTTAAAAAATCAGCAGAGCAAATAATATCCAGGTACAAGTGGTTAAAGCTCGTTAATGTAGCCAGTAGCTGAGAAATGAGTTCGGCTTCTTTTTTCGCCAGGGGCAGTTTCGCGCTTCGCATCGATTCTTTGCACGATAGATATATCCTGGATAAGCAAAGCAGGGTTTGCTCTGCTAGATTGAATTTATCTACTGTACTGATATTTGAAGATAATACTGCTTGAGCGGCCGTACAAAGCATATTGGCCGTCAGCTTCGTGTCTAAGATGGGTAGTTCTTCTTCCCACGCCTTGTACGCCGCAATATTGGCCTCGAAAGGCAAAACGGTTTCAGATCTGATAATTAAGGGGGCAATTCTATCCGTGAACTGTTTCTGTTTATCCATAGTATTCATCATTACTCGTTGAAATTGTTATCCAAATTAGGTGTTAATTTTGATCCTGAAATGATTATGCGCTAAATCAT
>JASJGO010000001.1:0-4630 GCA_033791505.1 Cycloclasticus sp. | reverse complement strand
GTTATCGGGAACATCAGCCAATACCGTCGGTTCGTAGAAATAACCCGGGCCGTCTATTTTTTTGCCGCCCGTTAATAATCGCGCACCTTTTGCAACGGCGTCTTGAACCAGAGCATCAATGTCTCCAATTCGACGTGGATTTGCCAATGGCCCCATTTGTATTCCGTCCTCTAAACCATTACCCACACGAATAGCTGCAAAACCTTTTGTGAAGCCATCTACAAATTGGTCATACACGCCTTCTTGGATAAAAAAGCGGGTCGGAGAGATACAAACTTGTCCTGTATTTCTGCTTTTAGTGGTGACAGATAAAGCTACCGCCTTTTCAATATTGGCGTCATCAAAAACAACCACGGGGGCATGCCCACCTAATTCCATCACACAGGGTTTTGCTTGCTCACCGGCCAGGGCGGCTAATTGCTGGCCAACGGGAGTTGAACCGGTAAATGAAATTTTCTTAATAATAGGTGATTCAATTAAGCGTTTGCTGATTTCAGATGAATCACCAAACAAGATATTAACGACACCTTTTGGTAAACCCGCTTCATGCAGCGCCTGAACCACTGCCATAAAAGACACCGGGGTTTCTTTTGCCGGTTTAACAATAACCGAACAACCGACGGCGATAGCCGACGCCATTTTACGTGTCGCTAAGGATGCTGGAAAATTCCACGCCGGAAATGCAGCAACGGGGCCAATAGGTTCTTTGCGTACCGTTCTTGCGGCAAAACCCGGCATCTCATTCAATGCTTTATCTTTATAATCAGCCGCTGCTTTAGAACACCATTCCAGTAGTGCTGCACAGTTTTCTACCTCACCCCTTGAATCGGCTAATGGCTTGCCGTGCTCCATCGTCATACAACGCGCCGTCTGTTCTGCATTTTGACGAATAATGTCTGCCGCACGGTGCATGATCTCAATTCTTTCGTCGTAGCTGGTTTTTTTCCAAATCTCAAAACCTGCTTGTGCAGATGCAAGAGCACGATCAATCTGATCGCTATCAGCAAAAGGAAAGGCCGCTAATACTTCATTGGTAGCTGGGTTTAATACGTCGCCATAACGGCTTGCTTCAGTGATCCATTCACCATCAATAAACAGTGCTGGTGTTGTGTAATCCGAGTTTTGCATGTTTAAAATCCTCCTGAGGAATTTATATAGTTAAATTGACTTGGTGAAACCTTTATTGGCCATGGTTAAACTATTTAGCCATTTACTCTGGCAAGAATGAGTGCGTCAAGCGCAATGACGCCCTGCTTCATCGCTCTAAGCGGGTTAATTTCAATACTTTGTATATCGTTTGCATTTTGTACCGCTAATACGGACAATCGGCTTACAGCGTCTGCTACGGCCTCTATATCGACCGCCGTTTGACCTCGAACCCCACTAAGCAAAGCTGCACCGCGCAATGATTGTAGCATCGTTAATGCTCTTTTGGGCGACACGGGTGCCAGTGAAACATTTACATCTTTTAAAATTTCAGTAAAGATTCCACCCAGGCCGACCATAATAATTGGTCCCAGGACGGGGTCGCGTTCGGTACCAATAATTAAATCCACGCCCTCGCCTATCATCGGGCTTATCAGTAGACCATCAATACGCGCATCCGGCTCTCTTTCAGCTACGGTTCTAAGCATCAATTGCGCAGCTTCAAGAACCTCGTTTGCGTTAGTTAGATTCAGCGCCACACCACCCGCCTCTGATTTATGCGCGATATCTGGTGAAACAATTTTCATTGCCACCGGGTAACCACCCTCGGTTGCTGCCTGAACCGCTTCTGCAGGGTCTTTAACAACTTGTTCAATGGGTATGGCGATACCCGTTCGCTGGATCAAAGATTTTGCAACGGCCTCAGTTATTTTTTCACGCGGTAATTTGATTTCACCGATATCTGGCAAATCATCTTCTTTAATCAACGCTTGTCGAAACGAGGTGTTGAACTTTGCTAAGGCTGATAGTGCCGCTACAGCACGTGACGGATCTTCAAACACCATAATCCCTGCGTTCTCGTATTGCTCTAGCACTTCATCATCTGCCAGCCCAATTAGTGCGAATGGTTTGCCCTGCTGCTTCATTCTATCGCTGAGTACCTTACGCAGTTTTTCGCCGTGTACTGGTGAGCCGATTAACGATGTAAAAAAGGCTACTAATAAATCATAACCACCTTCATTACACATGGCGTCTAAACTTTCTCCGACCAGATCAAAATCATTCAGCGCATTGGCAGTAATATCAACGGGGTTACGTGGTGCGCATAAAGGGTTTCGCTCGATCAACCTGGTTTGTGTTTGCTTCGGCATTGCGGGTACGCTTAAACCGTGAACTTCGGCAGCATCAGCCATTAATACACCCGCACCACCAGAGACCGTCAAAATGCCTAATTGACTACCTGTAGCGCGTGGCGAGAGGCTGGCGGCGTATAACACATCGAACATTTGTTCAGTCGTTTGCGCGCGCTGTGCGCCGTATTGATCAATTAAGGCCTGAAAGCTCGCATCAGAACCCGTTAAAGAAGCGGTATGTGATTGAACGGCTTCTGAACCCACATCGGACACGCCGACCTTCATAATGATGACCGCTTTAGCCGCTGCTCTTGCTTTTTTGAGCGCGCGGATAAGGATTTCCGGTTGCTTAACGCCTTCCATATAACAACCGATAACATCTACCGTATCAGAATCGATCAGGTATTCCAGACACTCGGCCACCGTTACGTCGGACTCGTTGCCGGTTGAAATCCATTTGCTAACACCTAAACGGCGCGATTTCGCCATGCTCAGTAAATGCGTGCCATAAGCGCCTGACTGGGTAATCAAACCGACTCGGCCAGCCTTTGGGAAACCACCTTCCAAACCTGAGGTAAAAGTTGGACAATTACCATTATCATGGTTATACAAACCAAGACAATTAGGCCCTAAAATACGTATACCGTATTCCTTAGCAACTTTATCTACCTCGGCTTGCAAGTCATTGCCCTGCTCACCTATTTCAGAAAAACCGGCAGAAAAAAGTACAATAGACTTAACGCCTTTTTCACCACAGGCCCTTACAGCATCGGCCACGCCAGTGGATGAAATGGCTAAAATGGCAAGATCAACCTGAGTGGGAATTGAAGCCATATCAGGATAGGCTTTTAGCCCCTGAATTTCATCCCTGTTGGGGTTAACCGGATAAATAGCACCTTTGAAACCAGCCGCTAAATAATACGCGATCGGCCGCCCACCAATACGCGCGGGATTTGACGACGCGCCGATGATAGCCACCGAGCGAGGTTCGAAAAGCGCTTTTAAACCCATTTTTTATTTTCCTGACAGATAGCGTCTATAGTTATGAAAATTAACGAAGGCATTGAGTTTTTATTTACTCGCACCGTCAATAATATAATTTTCGTAACCGCTTGCGGCTTCTTCCATTATTTTTTGTCTATAGCTACCTAGGCCGCCTAAATAAAACATCACACTGTGTTTTTTACCTGGGATATTGGCACCAAAAATCCATGATTCTGCTTTTGGGAATAAGGTCATATGGGCAATTTCATGACAGGTGGCAGACCAACTCTCTTCGGCTTCTTTTTTAGCCTCAGCGACCATTTGATTATTGTTACGCATATTGCCAATTAATTCAGCAATCCAGTCAACTTGCGTCTCGATGCTAGGTGGTAAGTTTGTAAATGGACCATCGGGGCCTAAAATCATATGCATATTTGGAAAGCCAGGGTTGCTCATTCCAATATAACTGCTCGGTCCATCTGACCACTTCTCTTTCATGCTAAGGCCGTCACGGCCTCGAATATCAATTTTGGTATAACTACCATCAACGGCGTCGAAACCCGTTGCGTAAATCAACGCATCTAACTCAAACTCGCCTTCTGTTGTACGGATACCTTTCTCGGTGAATTCAACAATCGGGTTTGCTTTGACATCAAGCAAGGTGACATTATCGCGGTTGTAAATCTCGTAGTAACCAGAATCACATAAGGGACGCTTTGCATAAAGATCAGTTGGCGTTAGTTTTTTTGCCGTTTCAGGATCCGTCACAATGCCCGCAATTTTTCGGCGAATAAAAGCCGCTGCAGCTTCATTGGCCTCAGGGTCAATGGCGATATCAGAGAACGTTTCGAACATAAACCTAAAACCACCGCCATTTTCCCAAGCGGCTTCAAATACTTTATCCGTTTCTTCCTGTGGTAAACCCGCAGCAGGAATGGTGCTTTCTTCAAAACCAAAGGCAACGTTTGAGTTAAATATTTGCTTCCACATTGGGCCATAATTGGCTTTAACATTATCTGAATATTCTTCTGAAATTGGGTGATTTCTAACCGGTACTGAATACTGTGGAGACCGCTGAAAAACGGTTAAGTGTTTCGCTTTAGGCGCGGTTGAGGTGATCACTTGAATACCCGTTGAGCCTGTACCAATAACGCCGACGCGCTTGTCAGAAAAATCAACGCCCTCTCTTGGCCATTGGCCCGTGTGATAGACCTCACCTTTGAATTTCTCACGGTTTTTAAATGCGGGCACGTTTACTGCAGACAATAACCCTAAACCAGTGATTAAATGTTGCGCGGTTACTTTGTCGCCCTTATCTGTCTCTACGTCCCATAACTGTGTGGTTTCATTGAACACAGCTTTAGTTA